>JAZGDH010000420.1:0-2502 GCA_036477555.1 Acidobacteriota bacterium | reverse complement strand
GGCGATGGCGCGACGTTTCGTCTTTTCGACCGGCGATCTGGCCAACCCCGATGTGCAGCACTTCTTCCAGCGCACGGGGGCTCCCTACCTGAATAAACCATTCCGTCTGGAAGAGGTCCTCACCGTCGTCAACCAGCTCCACGAACGGCTCCAGGCCGCCTGAGGCCCGCGCGCCGGACGCCCGGCGCCCCCGGCCAGTTCGCGGCGTTGACTTGCGACGACGCCCACCGTACCTTAGTCGGCCACGTGATCAAGACGACGTCGAGCGAAGCGCGCACCCTTTCCGGATTCGATCGGAGACCCGGAGGATTCGGTCCGTCCGGAATCGCCCTCCTGGTCACCATCGTGGTGTTCTCTCTTCTCGCGCCTGGCCGCGCGAGCGCCGACGAGATCCCGCCCCCCGATGCACCTCCGGCTGCTCCTCGGGAGGAAGAGGGGGGTGCTCCGTCCGGTGCGCGATCTACCGTCGACGCGATCGAGGATCTGATGCGTCGAGGCGAAGAGGAGCGAAAACTGGGGCGCATCGATGAGGCCCTCGCCACATTCAGGGAGGCGCAGAGCCTGGCGCCTGCCCATTACGGGATCCGGGTCCTGATCGCCGACACGCTGCGGCGCGCAGGTCAGGCCGGCGAGGCGATCAGCGGCTTCGAAGCGGCGGCGTCGCTCGATCCCGCGCGACCCGAAGCGTATGTGGCACTCGCGAGGATCCATCGCGATACATTCCGCTTCGACGAGGCGGAGCGTGTTCTCATGCAGGGACAGGCCGCGGTCCGCCCGCCCCGGAGCAACGATCTTCTGGTCGCGCTTGCCGAAACCCGCCGCCAGGCCGGACGGGTCGCCGAGGCCGAAGAAATGTTCCGCCGAGCGCTGCGGGCTGATCCGACGGCCTACCGTCCCCACGGCGGTCTCGCGATCATCGCCGAGAGCCGGGGGGATCTGACGCGGGCCCTGGCACACTGGGATCGCTATCTCGATCGGAAGCCTGACGATGAAACTGCGGCGCTGAGGCGCGAGGAGCTGCGCATCATCCAGGCCGCGATCGGCGTGCTCCGTGAGGCGGGGGATGAAATGCCCGGCGCGGAGATCCGGTCTGAGCTGGGCCGGCTGTACTCGATCGCCGGTGATCACAAGGCGGCCGTCGAGGCGTATCGCGAGGCACTGGCGATCGATCCGAACCGGCCCTCGGCGCAGCGCGGTGTCGGCATGAGCCTGCGGCTCTCGGGGGACGACAGCGGCGCCGCGCGCGCATTCGAAAGGCTGCTCCGTCTGCATCCGCATGACGCGGTGGCGCTTTATGCCCTCGCCGAGATCGCACGAGCGTCGGGAAGCCTCGAGAAGGAGGAGGCCGCCTGGCAGCGGCTCCTCAACGCGAGGCCCGATGATCTCTTCGCCACGCGCGCGTACGTCGAGTTTCTCGACCGGGCGGGCAGCGAGCAGACGAAGCGCGCCGTGCAGCGGGCGAACGCGTCCCTCGCGGTTGATCGTGCGAAGGTTGCGCCGGCCGAGCTGAGGCGCCACGCTCTTGTCCTCGCCGAGGCCGGTTCCTGGGCCGGGGCGACGGAGGCGCTTTACCGTGCATTGCGCTCCGATCCGACCGAACCCTGGACACTCGACGTGGCGGGCGACCTGTTGTTCGCCCGGCCGCGGCTGCTCGGTCGACTCTTCGACAGGGCGCGTGCCGATCTGCCGGGAGGAGGAGAGACGATCGAAGGGTCCGATGCCTCGCTCCTCGCCCTGCTCTCGCGGCTGACCTACTGGTCGGGACGGAACGACGAGGCATACCGGCTCGCTCACCGGGCCACTACGATCGAACCGGACTCATCGATCGCACACTCCGCGCTCGCCGAGGCGATGCAGCGGATCGGCCGGGACGCCGGAGGCGCCCTCGTTGAGTGGCGCCGCACCGTCGAGCTCGATCCGAGCCGCTCCGCCGCCCGCGTGGATCTCGCCCTGGCTCTGCTGGGCGCCAGGAGGGCCGCCGCCTCGGAGGAGGTGGCGCGCGCGGGCCTGCAGCTCTTCCCCGACTCGGCTCCGCTCGCATCGGTTCTCGGCGTGTCCCTCATGGATCAGGGGCGGCTCGAAGAGGCGGCCGGGGCATTCACCACCGCACTGCTCCTGGACCCCGCCGACAACTTCGGGCTGGCCCGCAGCCAGCACCCCATCACGCTCGCGGCGCTGGGGAGAAACCTGGAGGCGCGGCACACGCTTCGAGGAGGGCTCGCTCCGACACCCGGGCTGATCTATCAGGAGGCGTGGAGATTCGCGCGGGACAGCTATCGCGATCGGCGCTTCAACGGTCAGAACTGGCTCGACTGGCGGGATCGTTACCGGAGCGATCTCGTCGATCTCCAGGATGCCCATCACGCGATCGCCGTGATGCTCGGCTCGCTGGGGGATCCTTACACGCGCCTGCGTCGTCTGGAGGAGACGGCCGCCGTCTATCTTGCGCGGCGAAGCGAGGAAGTGCGGATCGACTCGATGGGTGGCGTCAAAGCGGGGAGC
>JAZGDH010000042.1:0-3419 GCA_036477555.1 Acidobacteriota bacterium | reverse complement strand
TGGGGCTGCCCATCATCATGAAGTCCGGGTCGTAGTCGAAGAGCCCGTCGCCATCACTATCGATCGGTGTCTCGGGAATTCCGTCGCCGTCGATGTCCTCGAGCACCTGGCATTCATCTCCGACACCATTGCCATCGCTGTCTGTCTGAAGCCCGGTCAGTGGGTCGATCGGGTTCGACACGTTGGGGCAGTTGTCGTTGATGTTGAGGATCTGATCGCTGTCGACGTCCTCGGGGTTGAAGTCGACGACCGAGAGGTGCAGCGGAGCCCCGGTCGGCGTGACGAACGAGGCCCCGCCTGTGAGCTCGGGCGATTCGGGGTGCTGAACGAAGTGGCCACCGCAAAATAGATCGTCGACCGTCCCGCACAGCCCGTCGGCGCCGCAGTCGCACTGGTTGATCAGAATGAGCAGCGAGCCGGCCTGAAAGTTTGCGATCGCCAGATCGTCGAAGCCGTCCCGATCGAAATCGGCGGCCACGACATGGAGCGGCTTGTCGATCGGGCCGGGGCTCGGCTCCAGCACGCGTGGCTGGGCGGACCACAGCGGCTGCGCGCAAAGCGCCAGCGTGAGTGCAGCGATCGCGAGGGTCCTCGCTGCGAGGCCACCTGGAACCGGTCTGTCCTTCATCGTCCGGGCTCCGGCCCGGCCCCCCTCTCCGTTCTCGTATCGGCGCTGAATCTTCAAGCGCATCATGAGTTTGCGCGGAATCGTACCGGGGGGATCGAGGGAAGTCAAGGAGGCGGGAGCCGTGCACCGCGGTGTATAATCCCCGCTCTGTTGGCCACCTTTCCCGGATCTCCGAATCGTCATCAACCCGCAGGGCGGAGCGGCTCGAATCGTGCGTCTGACCGGGGGTGAAGCTCGCGGCCGGCGCCTGAGGGGGCCGGGCAGGCTGGCGATCCGCCCGACGAGCGACAGGGTGCGCGAGGCGCTGTTCGATATTCTCGGCGCGCGGGTAGGGAATGCAGCATTCCTCGATGGCTTCGCCGGTACCGGGGCGGTCGGGGTCGAGGCACTCAGCCGCGGAGCGCGCCGCGTCGTCTTCGTCGAACGGGATCTGCGCGCCATCAAGACAATCCGGCAGAACCTCCTCGAGGAGGCCTGGATCGAGCGCCACGAGATCGTGCGCGGGGATCTGGCCCGGGTCGTCAGGGCGTCGCCACTCAGGACGGCGCGCTTCGAGATCATCTTTCTCGATCCCCCGTATGACGAGACGCTGAGCCCGGTTCTGCTCGAGGCGATGGCGGGGTTGCTGGCCCCCGGAGGGGTGGTCGTGATTGAGTATCGTTCGTCACGCGGGGCGGAGATCCCGGCGACGGAACGGCTTCGGACGGGGCGAAGCTACCGGTACGGCGATACCGCGCTCACGTTACGCCATGACGGGCGGGGAGGGATGGGTCGATGACGCGATGGATGGGGAGGATCGCTCTTCTCCTCATACTGGTGCTCGCCGGCTCGTTCTGCCTCACGCGCCTCGCCGAGGTCGATTTTCACTGGCATCTCCTGACCGGGATCCGCATCCTCGCCGAAGGTCGGCCGCCGGTCGTCGACGCCTTCACACACACCTCGGCCGGACGACCCTGGATCGACCTCCACTGGCTGTTCCAGGTGATCATCGCCCTCGTCGACCGAGCCGGCGGCTGGGCGGCTCTCGACCTGCTGAAAATTTCGCTGATCGTCGGAGCGTTCGGTGTGGCCTTCGCGACCGGCCTGCAGAGGGCGGGAGCCGGAACCGTCTCGGCGCTGGGGCTCGCGACGGTCGTCGCCGCTCAGGAACGCTTCACCCTGCGGCCCGAGGCGACTTCGTTTCTGTTCCTGGCGCTCCTCCTCTTTCTGCTCTCACGGCGGGAGCGGGGGTGGCGATGGCTGTGGCCGATACCGTTTCTGATGATCCTCTGGGCGAACATGCATGCGCTCTTCGCCGTGGGTCTCGGGATGATCGTCCTGACCCTCCTGGGCGAGGTTCTGGAGCGTTCACGCGCTGGCCCGGGTCGATCTTCTGTCGTGGTCGCGCCGCTGGCGTGGGCGACCGGAGGGGCGATCCTCGGTACGCTGATGACGCCATACGGCTGGCGGGGGTGGGATCTGCCCAGGCGGCTCCTGTTCGAGCGACTGGCGGGGGAGAACCTTTACTCGCGATCGATCGCGGAGTTTCAGGCACCCTTCAGCGGCTTCGGGTCGACGATCGCCGTCGCCTCATTCGGGTTGCTCGTGGCCGCCGTCGTGGTGTCGGCGCCGTTCGCCTGGCGTCGGGTGCGGGCCGCCGACCTGCTCGTTCTGGCGGCCGGACTCTGCCTCGCACTGATAGCGCGCCGCAATATCCCGCTGTTCGCGCTGATGGTTCTGGCCTGCGGAGCGCCGTTGATCGAGGGAGCCGGAGAGCGCTTTGCCACTGCGATCGCTCGACGTCCGTCCGGCCGCGTCTCAATCGGGGTTGCTCGACGGCTGCTCGTGCCGGTCACGGTGATCCTCTCCCTGCTGCTCCTCTTCGATGTCGGGTCGAATCGATTCTTCGCCCGCGATTCCACCCAGCGTCTCCTCGGCCGGGGCGAGGCTCCCGGTCACTATCCGTGGACCGCGTCCCGATTCGTGCTCGAACATCGCGTGCCGGGAGAAATCCTCAATGATGTGACGTCAGGGGGGTTCCTGGCGTGGCGCTGGTTTCCGGAGCGGCGCGTCTTCATCGACGGCCGGCTGGAGCTGCATGACGCCGGGTTGTTCGAGGACTACCTGATGCTGCAGCGCGATCCGGATCGATTTGAGGAGATCACGCGGCGTTACGGGATCGGGACGGTTCTCTGGATGCACCGCAAGAGTCCCGAAGCGGCTGCTCTGTTGCGGCATCTGGTGGCCGGCCGCGGCTGGCGATCGGTGCACGTCGATCTCGCCGCCAGCGTCTTCGTGCGGGATGAGGATCCGGCCTTGCCGACCGTCGATCCTCTCGATCCGCAATTGGGCGAACGTCTTCTCGACGAAGTCCGCAGCGCCAATCTCGAGGCGCGCGGGCGGGATCCGTTGCCGAGCTGGCTGCGCGGCATGATTCCCCTGCGTGAGGTCCCGGTCGCCGAGGTGAGTCTGGCGCTGTTCTTCGCCGTCATCGGCAACAGCCGGTCGGCGGAACTGCTGTTCCAGGAGGCTCTGAAGACCGCCCCCGATGACGCGCGGCTGCACTTCAACCTGGCGCTGGTCCTGGACAGGGCGGGGAGGGGAGCGGAGGCGCGGCGCGGGTATGAAAAAACGATCGGGCTCGATCCCGGGTTCACGCCGGCTCGGCTGGCCCTCGCCACGAGATTGCTTGCCGAGGGTGATGCGGACGGGGCACTGAAGCAGTGGGCCCTGGCGGAGCGCTCGAGCACCCTCCCTGTCGGCTCGCTGGCGGCGCGCGGTGCCCTGCTGTCCCGTCGCGGCAGACTCGACG
>JAZGDH010000419.1:0-2138 GCA_036477555.1 Acidobacteriota bacterium | reverse complement strand
CGAGCGGTTCGTCGGCTGGATCTGCGACCTCCACCACCTGCGGGAGGCGATCCCCTACCCGCGCATGATGAACCGGCTCTACCCCTGAGGATACCCGCGCGATGCTGAAGGTCGGACTGGTCAGCCTTGGCTGCCCCAAGAATCTCGTCGACAGCGAGGTCATGCTCGGGACGCTGCGTGGAGTCGGCTACGCGATTACGTCCGATCCTGCCGCGGCCGACATCATCGTCGTCAACACCTGCACCTTCATCGATCCGGCACGACGTGAATCGATCGACACGATCCTCGAGATGGCCGAGCATAAGAAGAACGGCCGCTGCCGCCGCCTCGTCGTGGCCGGCTGCATGGTGCAGCGCAGCCGCGACGAACTGGCCAAAGCGATCCCCGAGATCGACGCGATGGTCGGACTCGACGACATCGATCGGATCGCCGAGGCCTGCGCCCGGACGGCCGGGGCGCGATTCGAGGCCAGTCGCGGCGCCGCCCGGTACCTTTATTCGCACGACTCGCCGAGAATGCTGGCCGCGTCGGCCCATTCCGCCTACGTGAAGATATCCGAGGGATGTGATCATACCTGCGCCTTCTGTGCCATTCCGTCGTTCCGGGGACTTCAAAGATCCCGGGCGATCCCCTCGATCGTGGAGGAGTCGCGCCGACTGGTGGCACAAGGCACGGTCGAGATCAACCTGATCGCCCAGGACACCACCGATTACGGCGCCGATCTCGGCGACGGGACGACCCCCGCGGCATTGCTGCGGGCGCTGGACGAGGTCGACGGGCTCGAGTGGGTCCGAGTCCTCTACGCCTATCCGAATCGCATCACGCCTGATTTCATCGATGCGCTGGCCCGATGTCGCCGCACGGCGCGCTATCTCGACCTGCCGCTTCAGCATGCCGACTCCGAGTTGCTGAAGGCGATGCGCCGAGGTGGCAGCGGCGAAGGGCACCTCCGGTTGCTCGAGGACCTTCGACGCGGCGTCCCTGACATTTCCCTTCGATCCACTTTCATCGTCGGATTTCCCGGGGAAACCGAATCGGCCTTCGAGACCCTGTGCGCGTTCGTCCACGAGGCGAGGCTCGATCATCTGGGCGTGTTCACCTATTCCGAGGAGAAAGGTACGCCCGCGGCCGCTCTCGCCGATGACGTCCCGGAGGAGGTCAAGGAGGCCCGACGCTCGCGCCTTCTCGAGATCCAGGAGCGCGAGGCCGGAGAGAGGAACGTGGGGAGAATCGGAAATGAGGTCCGCGTCATGATCGACGGCCAGCATGAGGAGAGTGATCTCCTGCTCTGCGGCAGGACGGAGGGACAGGCGCCGGAGATCGACGGGCGCGTAGTGCTCACCGACGCGCCACGGGCGTTGTCGGCCGGCGACTTCGTCAAGGCGCGCATCGACGAGGTTCACGGTTACGAACTATTCGGCGCCGCTCTCGAAGTAGAGCCTGCCGGCGCCCGCCCGTGAGCGACGCGGGCGGACGGGCCGCCGTCCAGATCGCCACGCTGTTCGGCGTGGGTCGCGTTCCCATAGCCCCAGGCACGGCCGGATCGCTTGCCACTCTGCCGCTCGTCGTACTGATGGCCAGGACCATGCCGACCTGGGGATATGCGCTGGTGGCCGTCGGACTCTCGATTCTGGCGATCGCCATCGCTGGCCCCGCGGCACGTGCTCTGGGGAGTCGCGATCCACACCCGATCGTGATCGACGAGGTGGCCGGGCAGGTGATCACCTTCATCGGCCTCCCGGTTGATCCAATCAGCCTGCTGGCAGGGTTCCTGTTCTTCCGCGTGGCCGATGTGGTGAAACCGCCACCTCTGCGTCGCGCCGAAGCACTGCCGGGCGGTCTCGGGATCGTCGCGGACGATATTCTGGCCGGAGTCTACGCCCATATCGCGCTGCGTGTGCTGCTGTTACTGTGGGTGGGATCGACCACCTGATCCGGGAGATGCGGTGAACTCCGAGATGAAGGTCTTCAACGACATCGCGACACTGCGCGCCCACCTGTCCGCGCCCACCGTGGCAACGATCGGGAACTATGACGGTCTGCATCGCGGGCATCGCGCCATCCTGGATCGGGTCCTCGAGAGAGCCGGGCAGATTTCCGGCAGCAGCCTGATGATCACCTTCGACCCGCATCCCCTT
>JAZGDH010000418.1:0-4032 GCA_036477555.1 Acidobacteriota bacterium | reverse complement strand
GCACAGGACTTCGCACCGGGGACGCGGTTATCCTGCGTTCTGCGATAAACTCCCGGATATCCTCCGATCGAAGCGCCGTCGAGGCGCGCAAGCGGGCGCCACGCCGCGCCGGCCGGATCCGCTTTCGGGCGATTTTTCCGGAACCGTCGGCCAATCCCATCCGTCTGTATCGGTGAGAGCCGCGGCGGGGCCGGTAGCCGAATGTCCCGGAGCAACGATGGACGCTGAGGGAGCCTGACGCTTGCTGGACGCTGAATCGCTTCTCGAGCGCTGCCGCCAGGGCGACGATCTTGCCTGGGAGGCGTTCGTGCGCCGCTACCAGTCGCGGATTTATGCCGTGGCGTGGCATTACATGCGCAACGCCGAGGACGCACGTGACACGGCGCAGGAGATCTTCATCCGCCTGTACGAGCGCCTCGACACCTTTCGCGACGAGGAGGCGTTTCTCCCATGGATGCTCCGACTGGCGCGCAACGCATGCATCGACTCCCTGCGCAGGCGGAAGGCGCGCCCGCCGGCCACCGATGTCACAGTGGACGACGCGATCCAGATTCCGGCCGCCGATCCGACACCGGAGGAGAGATCCGAGTCACGATCGACCCGCGATCTGCTGTACCGCGCTCTCGACAAAATGAGCGAATCGGACAGGGAGATCCTGCTCCTCAAGGAGATCCAGGGATTGAAGGTCGATCAGATCTCGAGCCTGCTCGGGATCCCGACCGGCACCGTCAAATCGCGCTGCAACCGGGCGCGCATCGAGCTGGCCACCAAGGTGCGGAGGCTCGACCCCTCTTACGGGACGTGAGTGATGACGAATGACTGCGGGGTTTTTGCCGAGCGGCTGGATGATCTCCTCGAGGAACGCCTCGACGCCGGAGCGCTCCGGGAGGCGGAGGAGCACCTGCGCATGTGCGCGCGCTGCCGCGAGCTGCGCGCGGCCGCGGCCGGCGCGTTGCTCGACATGACGATCGAGCCGCCGGCGGGGCTGGCCGAAGCGGTGCTGCGTCGCACCAGCGGGCCGACCTGTCAGAGCGCGCACGACCGGCTCTGTGATTTCGCCGATCGCGCCCTCGAGCATGACGACGAGGGTCTGGTGCGCATGCACCTGAACGGTTGCGTGGAGTGCGCGGCTCTCTCCCGCGCGCTGGCGCATTTGAAAGTTGACTTGCCGGCGCTCGCGGAGATGGAGCCTGCCCCCGGATTCCTGAACGATGTGCTGAGCCGGACCGCGAGTTCGAGGGGGAGACGATCCACGCCGATCGCGTGGACGCCCGGGATCGTCGCTCCAGCCTGGGCGGGACGTATCGCCGCGGGAATGCGGCGACTGGTGAGGCGTCCCCGTTTCGCCTGGGAGGGGGGGTATATCGGCGCGCTCTTCCTCATCCTACTGTTCGGGACACCAGGCTCGCCGCTCGCCGGCATCCCGGGAGAGGCGCTGTCGCTCGTGCGGACGAACCCGATCGCCATGGTGAGGGAATCGGCCGACGCGGTGACGCCGCGGCTGAAGTCCAGGATGCAGTCGTTCTGGCAGACGACGAGCGGCACGGTCGCTATGGCCTCGGATGCGATCACGGACGATCTTGCCCGGCGCTCCACGTCGGTCCGGGAATTCAGAGCGAAAGTTGGAACGCTCTGGGATCGACTCACGTCAGAGGATGAGACGGATGACACGAATCGGCCGGCCAACAGTGACGCCGGCCAGACGGAAGGAGATGAATGATGAACGCGATGCAGGAACCGACCGGAGGACGAGAAGGGAACGCCGCGCCCGGTTACGCCGGCCCGCAGTCCGGACCACAGGCGCCGTCGGCTCCCATGCCTGGGCGGGATCCCCGATCGAAGTCGCCGGCGTTGGCGGCGGTGCTGTCGATGATGCCGGGACTGGGGCAGGTGTACCTCGGGTACTACCAGAGGGGCTTCGTGAACGCGCTCGTCATCGCGGGAATTATCACCCTTATGTATAACGTAGACGTTCCCTACCCGCTAACCCCCATGTTTATGGCGTTCTTCTGGCTGTACAACATCATCGACGCCGCGCGCCGTGCGACGCTTTACAACGAGGCGCTGGCCGGGCGCTCCTCGATCGATCTGCCACAGGACTTCAAGATGCCGGGGCTGCAGGGAACTTTCGCCGGCGGCTTCGTGCTGATCGTCGTCGGATTCATCCTGCTGCTGAACACCCGCTTCGGGGTGTCGCTCGACTGGCTGGAGGAATGGTGGCCCGCCGCGCCGATTCTCTTCGGCGCTTACCTGCTCTACCGCGCCATCCAGGATCGCCGCGCGTCGGAGAGTGCGGAGTAACCTCCCATCAATCGTCCCCGCCGGGCCGCCATCGGCACTCCGGCGGGGACGAAGCACCCTCGCCCCCTCCGCCATCTCGATTCCACCGAACGAATTTTTCATTTCTGATTTGAAGTAGCATACTGTCGCGCCGCCCGATGCGAGCGGAACTTCAGGAGGTTGGTCGTGTTCCTGCCGATCGGCGACAGCCCGAACCCTCCCGGAACGCCGTGGATGACCTACTCTCTGATCGCGGTCAACGTCGCGGTCTATCTTCTCCTGCTCCCGCTCTCGTTCCAGACTGCCGATCTGTCCGACCCGGCACTCATCGACTACGTCCAGACACTGGTCCGTGAGCGTGGCCTCACAAGAGGACTGATCCCCGAGGTCGCGAACCAGATCTCGGCCTACGATCTCGTCGTCTATCGGCATGGCTTCCGTCCCGTCTCGCCATCGCTGTTCGACGTCCTGAGTTCGATGTTTCTGCACGGTGGGCTGCTGCATCTGCTGGGGAACATGCTGTTCCTCTGGATCTATGGCGACAACGTCGAGCACCGTCTCGGACGCCTGCGCTATCTGATGATCTACCTCGGGACAGGCGCGGCGGCATGTGCCGGAGACGGCCTTTTGAGGATGGGGTCGGGAATCCCGTCGGTGGGGGCCTCCGGCGCGATCTCGGGCGTGCTGGGGCTGTACTTCATCTGGTTTCCACGCAACCGCGTCAGGATGTGGGTTTTTCTCTTTCCGTTTTTCGCGAGAGTCATCGAACTGCCGGCGCGCTGGGTTCTCGGCTTCTACATCCTCATCGACAATCTGCTTCCCGTCGTTTTGAACCCGGAGGGCGGCGGGGTTTCACACGGAGCGCACATCGGCGGGTTCGTCGCCGGCGCGGCGCTGGCGTTCGGGTTCGACCGGATGACGCGACCCGAGCGGGACGTGCGTCAGCGGCCGGCCGGCGCCGAGAAGGCCGGGGCGAGCGGGGTGGCCCGGGCGATCCGGCAGGCGCTCCAGGAGGGGCGCTGGGAGGTCGCCGCGGAGTGGTACTTCAATGTTCCGCACGCCCACACGCGCAGCGCCCTGACCGCCTGGGAGAAGATCCATCTCGGAGGGGAGCTCGAGCGACACGAGCACCCGCGCGCCGCGCTGGCCGCATACCAGCGGGCCCTTGCCGATCATCCGACCGGTCCTGGACGCGCCGCCGCCCATCTCGGGGCGGCGCGCGTGATGATGGGCCCGCTCGGAAACCCGACCGGCGCCTACCAGCATCTCTACGCGGCGCTCGAGGAGGGGCCCAGTCCGGACGAGGTCGCCATGGCGCGCCGGCTCCTGACCGACCTGGCGAAGATGGTCAAGACGGTGCCGCGCGATGCTCTTCATTGAACCCGGTCCGGGAACCTCGTGCAACAGGCAGGAGTAGGATCCGTGCAGACTCGGTTCCTGAGGGACAGGCCTGCGGGGGGCACTGAACATGAACACTGAAATGGAGCTGCCGGGATCCCAGCCGGCCCCGGGCCCGCTCGGTCGGCTCGTCCGGTTCGGGGCGGGTGCTCTTATCCTCTATCTTTACCTTCCCGAAGCACTGTTCCACCATGAAGGTCTGATCCGGATCGGCTGGCACGTCGAGATGCTCGGCTGGCTCTTCGCCATCGTCGTCGGGCTTCATCTGCTGCCGGTGATCATCGATCGCGGCTTCGGTCTTTCCTGGGGGCGGCGCTCTCAACTCGTCTTCGCCATTCTGGCGGTCGCAGGATT
>JAZGDH010000417.1:0-2064 GCA_036477555.1 Acidobacteriota bacterium | reverse complement strand
CTTCGCAGCGTTCCCCTTCGCCCCGGTGGGAATCTGGGGGTCGATCGCGGAAAGATCCGGCCGGTTGCCTGCGAAGGCGCGGGAGGCCCGGCCGATGCTCTCGGCGAGGTCGGAGCCGATCGCCGTCCCTTCGGTGACCGGCGAGGGGACGGCCTTCACGGCGGCGCTCAGATCCGGTATCGCCACCGCCTTCAGGATCGCATCGACCTTGGCGCGCGCGCGGTTGGCCCGCTCCACCATCGCGGTGTGGAAAGCACCGCCCTTCTCCGCGACGTTCGCCAGGTTACGAAGGGTGAACTCCAGGTCGACCATCGCCCCGATCACGTAACGGGTGCGCTTCTCCTTCTGGGTGGCGGCTCGATTCGTGGGGCTGTCGGGAGCACCAGGGGAGCTCAGGTAATTGTGCCTCACCTCGCCCTGCGACCACATCACCAGGTCGAAGTCGCTGCCGGCCCTATGCTTCCCGTTGTTGACCAGGGACTCGTTCGGCACCGTGTGGCAGCCGAAACAGTTGGTTGCGATCTCATACAGCATCTCCGAGTGAATCATCCCCTTGCCCGCGGCCGCGGTCAGCCGCGCCTCACGCCCGGCCGCATCCTCCTTTCGGCCTTCGCCCCATCGCATCGTCTTCCCCGCCGCATCTCCGCCCAGTTTATTGTGGATGTTGTTCCAGTCCCGGCCGGCGCCGTGGCACGATTCGCACGAGACACCCCACCTGGGACGAAGGCGTCCGTTGGCGATCTGCGATGTGTAGTGGCACTGGCGGCAGTCCTTCGACCGTTTCATCGAGGCTTTGGCGCCGGCCCGGCCGAGGTTCGCCTGGATCTCCTTCGCCCGCTCCGATCGATGGCGGTCGACGAAGGTGCTGAAATGTCGCGTCTGCTTCCAGGCCTCGATCTCACGGACATGACAGTTCGAACAGGCGTTGTCGGAGCCGTCCGGTCCGATGATTCTCTCGGCCTTCGCGGTCTCCTCCGCCGCATCCGCGGCGTACGACGGCGGCGCCGCGATTCCGATGACGGCCAGAATTCCGATCCCGATCAGCATGAATCCATCGATTCGCGGCATGTCGGTCCCCTCACGAAAAATCATTAGACTTCAAATGTCCAGCTCCAGCGGGCCTTCCGGCACGGCGCAACAGACCAGACAGGTTCCCGGCTCGCAGTCGAAAGCCGGATTTTCTTCGTACTTCACCCTCCCCTTCCGAATCGCCGTCTGGCAGGTTCCGCAATCGCCCCGCTCGCACCCGCTTTCGATGGCGATCCCCTGAGCGCGCGCCAGGTCGAGCAGCGTGCCGGTCGCCGGCGCCCACGCCGCCTTCACACCGGAACGCATAAAGACAACCTCGATACCCGGTCCGCCTACCGCAGCCGCGGGGCGGAGCGGCTTCTTCTTCGGCGGCCCGGGACCGAACTTCTCGAAATGGACCCTCCCCTTCGGAACGCCCCATTCTCCGAGCCCGCCAATCACCGAGTCCATCAGGGGCGGCGGGCCGCAGACGTAGAAATCGTAGTTGTTCGAGGGTAGCAGTCGCCTGAGGAGGTCGATACTGATCCTCCCCGCATGCTGGTAGTCATGATCGGCGGCATCACCCTCGCGCGGCGAACTGTAGCAGACCTGCATCCGCACGTTCGCATGATCGCGGGCGATATTCCGGAGGTGTTCCTTCATGATCTGCTCACCCCCATGGCGAACGCCGTAGAAGAGCCAGATTTCGCGGCGACTGCCGGCCCCGACGACGGCGTTGAGCATCGTCAGCATCGGGGTGATTCCGACCCCACCCGCGATCAGAACCACCGGCGAATCGTCCGCGGGATCGAGGACGAACCTGCCGGCCGGCGCCTTGACGTCGAGAATATCCCCTTCCTTCACGGCATCGTGGAAGAAGCCGGACGACAGTCCGGGGGGATGGTCGGTGCCGCGCGGCGCCGGCACCCGCTTGATCGAGACCCGGCAGGTCCCGGAGCCCGGGGCGTCGGACAGCGAGTAACAGCGGACGAGCGGCCTGGGCTGCCCGGGGATCTTCAGCTGAAAGGTCAGGAACTGTCCCGGCGCGAACGACGG
>JAZGDH010000416.1:0-2006 GCA_036477555.1 Acidobacteriota bacterium | reverse complement strand
GGACGCGGCTCATGGTCGCTCGCGAGGGAACGGAAGGAATCAGCCTATGCGCATGGCGCGGCTCGAAATCGCCGCGTCCCTGCGGGCGCCACGCCGACCCCGGGAGGCCTCGGCGATCCTTCGTCTTGACAGCCCCCCGCGAGCGCCGTACCATTCAAGAACCATGAAGAAACAGGCGGCGGTCTCCATGACCTGGACCACGACCCACCACCGGCACCATCACATCCATCGGTGCGTCCGCGCATCGAGGGGGATGGCCGGCCGCCACTCACGGTAATCTTCCCTCCGCCCGGACGCACCAATGTGACGAAATGGGCGTTCCTGTCCCAGGACGATCACGACTTCGAAATCACCGCAAGGGACCGGATCCGTATCATCGAGTGGTGCGATGAGCCGCCGGCATGTTCCTAGGGCATGTTCATAGGATGTCCAAGGCCGGGGTTTCGGGCGGGAAATCTCCCGCCGAAGAGGAATCGATGTCAAGGACGTTACGTTTGGCGCTGCCGAAGGGACGGATCACCGATGAGGTGCTTCGTCTGCTCGCGGCCGCCGGCCTGGCGGTGAAGAGTGATGGACGCTCTTACCGGCCCCTGGTCTCAGACCCCGAGATCGAAGTCAAGTTTCTGAAGCCCCAGAACATTCCGAAGCTGATCGAGATCGGCGCGCACGACTGTGGATTCTCCGGCCACGACTGGGTGGTGGAGAGCGAGGCCGACGTGGTGGACGTCCTCGACACCGGGCTGGATCCGGTGACGCTCGTCGTCGCGGCGCCGGAATCGACCGCGGATCGGCTCGCATCCCTCAACCGTCCCCTGATCGTCGCGGCGGAATTCGAGACGATCAGCAAAACTTACCTGAAGAAAAGGGGACAACCGTATGTCTTCATCCGGACGTACGGGGCGACGGAGGTCTATCCGCCTGAGGACGCCGATCTGATTCTTGACCTGGTCTCCACCGGCACGACGCTGCGCGACAACCACCTGACCGTCGTGGAGGAGGTCCTCAGGTCCACGACGCGTTTTCTGACCTCGCGCACGGCGCTCGAGGATCCCTGGAAGAGCGAGAGGATCGAATCTCTGCTCACGCTCATGAAGGCGGTGCTGGAGGCGCGTCGCCGCGTGCTGATCGAAATGAATGTCACGAGGGAGAATCTGGACGCCGTCGTCGCGATTCTGCCGGCGATGAAATCACCGACGATCCAGGAGTTGCACGACGGCAAGGGGTACGCTGTCAAGGCGGCGATTCCCCGTCAGCGGCTGGCGGAAGTCCTGATGCGGCTGCGCGAGGCCGGCGCGACTGATTTGATCGCCTATACGCTCGAAAAGGTGATCCCGTGACAGTCCGCAGAGATCCGCCGGGAGAGAGCGGGGCGCCACGGCCGACGCCGGAAGTCGAGCGCCTCGAACCGTACAGCGCTCCGTCGGCGGGACGCCGCGGATTCCTTCGGCTCGACTTCAACGAGAACCTGCTTGGCCCCTCACCCAGAGTGATTGCCCGGTTGCGGGCGGTCGACCCGGACGACGTGGCGCTCTACCCGGACGAGACCGAGGCGAGGGCGGCGGTCGCGCACCATTTCGGTATCGATGGGGCGCTCGACCTGGTTCTGACCTCCGGTGTGGACGAGGGGATCCGCCTCATCTGTGACGCGTTCGTGAGCCGGGGTGACGAGGTGATCGTTGTGGAGCCGGGCTACGCCATGTATCGCTTCTACGCCACGCTCGCCGGCGCGCGCATCACGGCGGCGACGAGCGGGAAGGATCTCGGTTTTCCGGAAGGGGCCGTCCGTGAGCGGATGGCCGGGGGCGCGAAGCTGGTCATCCTCGGAGACCCGAACAATCCGACCGGAAAGCCGATCCCGGGGGGAGTCATCGAGGATCTAGCCCGGTCTTACCCCGGGACACTGATCCTCGCCGATGAGGCTTACGCCGACTTCGCAGGGGGGTCGTCCCTGGCGCTGCTGCCTCACCATCCCAACCTGATCGTCGCGCGGACATTCTCGAAGGCCT
>JAZGDH010000415.1:0-7417 GCA_036477555.1 Acidobacteriota bacterium | reverse complement strand
AGCGGGATGTTGCCATGCTTGCGCGGGGGGACCACGTCCTTCTTGGATTTCAGGAGGCGCAGCGCCCGGATCACCTTGCCCCGTGTCGTGCGCGGTTCGATCACTTCATCGATGAAGCCGCGTTCGGCAGCGACGTATGGATTGGCGAACTTATCACGGAACTCTTCCACCTTGCGCCGTCGCAGCTCTTCAGGATTGCTCGACTCGGCCAGCTCGCGACGGTAGAGGATGTTGACCGCTCCCTCAGGTCCCATGACGGCGATCTCCGCCATCGGGTAGGCGAAATTGAAATCGGTGCGCAGGTGTTTCGAACCCATCACACAGTAGGCCCCGCCGTACGCCTTGCGTGTGATGACCGTGATCTTCGGCACGGTGGCCTCCGCAAACGCGTAGAGCAGCTTGGCGCCGTGCTTGATGATTCCCCGGTGCTCCTGATCGGTTCCGGGCAGAAAGCCCGGCACGTCCTCGAAGACGAGGAGGGGCACATTGAACGCGTCGCAGAACCGGACAAAGCGTGCTCCCTTCAGGGAGGCGTCGATATCCAGCGTCCCGGCGAGAACGGCAGGCTGGTTGGCGATGATTCCGACGACCCCGCCGTCCATCCGTCCGAATCCGACAACCATATTGCGTGCAAAGTGCTCGTGCACCTCGAGGAAGACGCCCGCATCCAGCACGCAGCGGAGGATGTCCTTGATGTCATATGGACGGTTTGGTTCCTGCGGGATTAATGTGTCGAGTTTCGGCTCTTCACGATCGGGATCGTCCCCGGCCTCGTGCCGAGGTGGATCCTCCATGTTGTTCGACGGCAGATACGAAAGCAGCTCGCGGATGAGGGACAGCGCACCGGCATCGTCGGCCGCCGCAAAATGGGCCACGCCGCTGACCGAGGCGTGTGTCATCGCCCCGCCGAGCTCCTGCTTGCTGACGTCCTCGTGAGTGACCGACTTGATGACATCGGGCCCGGTTATGAACATGTACGATGTCCCCTCGACCATGATGTTGAAGTCGGTGATCGCCGGGGAGTAAACGGCGCCGCCGGCGCAGGGGCCCATGATGGCCGAGATCTGGGGGACGACCCCCGAGGCGAGCGTGTTGCGGAGGAAGATGTCGGCGTAGCCGCCGAGCGAGACGACCCCTTCCTGGATCCGCGCTCCGCCCGAGTCGTTCAGGCCGACGATCGGCGTCCCCACCTTCATGGCGAGGTCCATGATTTTGCAGATCTTAATGGCGTAGGTTTCGCTGAGAGACCCGCCGAATACGGTGAAATCCTGGGCAAACACGAAGATGGGGCGGGCATCGACCGTGCCGTGGCCGGTGATCACTCCATCGCCGGGGATCCGCTGCTGGTCCATACCGAAATCGCTGCAGCGGTGGACGACGAAGCGATCGAGCTCCTGGAAGGACCCGGGATCCAGGAGGATCTGGATCCGCTCGCGCGCCGGGAGCTTCCCCTCGGCCCGCTGGCGGCGCAGTCGTTCTTCGCCGCCGCCGGCCTCGGCCTCACGGTTCCTGCGCTTCAGTTCCTCGAGCGGGTCTTGAGCCACACCAGCCCTTCAGCGCGTGCTGTGGCGGGCCGTCGTGATCGTTCCGGACGGATCCACCGGATGAGCGGAGCCCCTACTCGACGTCCTTGCCGTTTCCCGCCTGCGGCTCCGGTGTATCGGAACCGCCCGTGTCCTCGGCGGTCGGTTCGCTGGACGGACCGGGCGTTCCGCCCGATCCGGGAGAAGATCTGTTCTCGTCGTCCCGATCGGCGACTCGCGCGACGGCCACGACGGTGTCCCCTTCACCGATATGCATCAACCGCACTCCCTGCGTCGGCCGGCCCAGAATGGAGACGTCCTTCACATCGGTGCGGATGATTTTCCCATATGCAGTGATCAGCATCACCTGATCGTCCCGGGACACCTCCAGCACCTGAACGACCGGACCGGTTTTCTCGGTGACCTTCAGGCTGATGATCCCGCTCCCGCCCCGGCCCTGCAACCGGTACTCGGGAACCTCGGTGCGCTTGGCGTAGCCATGCGCCGTGACGCTTAGAATGGTGCTCTCCGTCGAGTGCACGCAGTCCATCTCGACGATTTCGTCACCATCGTGAAGTCTCATGCCGATGACACCGCGTGCGCCCCGCCCCATGGTGCGAACGTCCGTCTCCGAGCAGCGGATCGCCTGGCCGCGCGCAGTTGCCATGAACAGCTCACGATGACCGTCGGTCAGCTTGACGGACAGCAGTTCGTCCCCCTCGTCGATTCCGATGGCGATGATCCCTCCGGAGCGCGGGTTGCCGTAGGCTGCGAGGCTCGTCTTTTTGATGATCCCCTTGCTGGTGCAGAAGACGAGGAAATGATCTTCGGAGAACTCCTTGGTTGCGACGACGGCAGCAACCTTCTCGCCGGCTCCGAGTTCTACGAAATTGGCGATGCTCTTTCCCTTGCCGGCTGCGCCGATCTGCGGAATCTCGTGCACCTTGAGCCAGTGGACGCGACCGCGGGTCGTGAAGATCAGGACATAGGCGTGGGTGGAGGCGACGAACAGGTGCTCGACGAAATCCTCGTCGCGCGTCGTCATGCCGATTTTGCCCTTGCCGCCCCGTCGCTGGCTCCGGTACGCCGTTAACGGGCTGCGCTTCACGTAGCCCGCGTGGGAGACGCTGATGACCATCTCTTCCTCGGCGATCATGTCTTCGAGCAGGATCTCCCCGGCCGCCGCGATGATCTCCGTCCGCCGCGGATCGCTGTACGTCTTGCGGATCTCCGTCAGTTCCTCGACGATCAGTGCATAGACCAGCCGTTCGTTGGCGAGGATCTCCTTCAAACGGGTGATCTCCTTCAGGATCTCGCGGTACTCATCGATGATCTTCTCGCGCTCGAGCCCGGTCAGGCGCTGCAGGCGCATATCCAGGATCGCCTGCGCCTGAACCTCGGTCAGCTCGAAGCGCTGTTGCATCGACTCACGCGCTTCGTCCGGGGTTTGCGACGCCCGGATCAGGGCGACCATCTCGTCCAGATTATCGAGGGCGATCTTCAGCCCTTCCAGGATATGAGCGCGCTCCTCTGCGCGGGTCAGATCGAACGCGGTCCTGCGGGTAATGACCTCCCGCCTGTGGTCGATGAAGCAGGTGATCATCTGCTTCAGATTGAGGACCTGAGGTCGATTGTTGACGATGGCCAGGAAGATCGCTCCAAACGTTTCCTGCATCTGCGTGTGCTTGTACAGATTGTTCAGTATTACTTTTGGAACGGCGTCCCGACGCAGGTCCAGGACGACGCGGATCCCGTCGCGATCCGACTCGTCCCGGATGTCGGTGATCCCGTCGATGCGCTTGTCGTTCACCAGCCTCGCGATCTGTTCGATCATTCGCGTCTTGTTGACCTGGTAAGGGATCTCGGTGACGACGATGCGATCCTTCCCCTTCTTGCCGGCCTCCTCGATGTTCGCCCGGGCTCGCATCATGATGATCCCGCGGCCGGTCCGGTAGGCCTGCTCGATCCCCTGGCGACCGAGGATGAATCCGGACGTGGGGAAATCGGGGCCTTTCACATGCTGGATCAACTCGTCGATGGTGATTTCGGGATTACCCACCTGGGCGATGATGGCGTCGATCACTTCGCCCATGTTGTGCGGCGGGATGTTCGTGGCCATGCCGACCGCAATACCGGCCGATCCGTTGACCAGAAGATTGGGGAACCGACAGGGAAGGACCAGAGGCTCCTGCTGCTGGCCGTCGTAGTTCGGACCGAATTCGACGGTGTCCTTCTGGATGTCGGCGAGCATTTCGCCGGCCAGCCTGGGCATGCGCACTTCGGTGTAGCGCATCGCCGCCGCCGCGTCACCGTCGATCGATCCGAAGTTGCCCTGGCCATCCACCAGGGGGTGACGCATGGCGAAATCCTGCGCCATCCTGACGATGGTGTCGTAAATCGCCGAGTCGCCATGCGGGTGGTATTTCCCCATGACGTCTCCGACGATGCGGGCCGCCTTCTTGTAGGGCTTTTCGTGGGTGTTACCGACCTCATGCATGGAGAAAAGGACGCGGCGGTGGACCGGCTTGAAGCCGTCTCGGACGTCGGGGAGTGCCCTGCCGATGATTACGCTCATGGCGTAATCGAGGTAGGACCTTCGCATTTCGTCTTCGATGTTGATGCGTGAACGCACGCTCTGTGTCGTCGTGGTCTCGTCCATGTCAGATGTCGAGGTTTCTCACGTTGAGCGCATTCTCCTCGATAAATCGCCGGCGCGGTTCGACGGTATCGCCCATCAGAATCGTAAAGATGGCGTTGGCTTCGACGGCGTCGGCGATATTCACCTGGAGGAGCTGCCGGGTCTCCGGGTTCATCGTCGTTTCCCAGAGCTGCCCGGGATTCATCTCACCGAGACCCTTGTAACGTTGCACGCTCAGTCCCTTCTTCGCCTCATCCATCAGGTAGGACAGAAGCTCGTTGCGGTCGGCGACGCTCTTCTCGTGGCCGTTTTGAGTGACCACGAACGGGGGCTGGCGCAGATCCTTAAGCACCTTCTCGAGCCCCAGCAGCGTCCGGTACTCGACCGTTGACGCCAGATCCCACCCGACCCGGCACCCCGGGTGGCCGCGGTGCTTCGACGCGACCTCGAAGGTGTAGCGTCCGTGCTCCTCGTCCCGGACGAGCTCGCTGGTCGTGAACCCCCGCTCCTCGATCATCTCGCGTACAGCCTGAAGGCTGTCCGGGTCCTCGAACGTCGCCACCTCCTGAACCCCGTGATCGACGAGCAACTCGACGAGGGCCGGCTCGTAACCACGGCGGCGGAGGAGATCGATGTGGAACTGGCGCCGTGCGAGCGCCTCCAGGGCATTGCGGAGCTCATTCCCTTCCAGAACCCCGTCGCTCGCCGGCATCTTCACGACCCGTTCCTGGGCGGCCTGGCTCATGAGGAACGCGTTCAACTCGTCGTCGTTGGCCAGGTAGCTTTCCTTGCGACCCTTCTTCACCTTATACAGGGGCGGCTGGGCGATATAGAGGTGTCCGCGCTCGATGATCTGCGGCATCTGGCGATAGAAGAAAGTCAACAGGAGAGTTCGGATGTGTGACCCGTCGACATCGGCATCGGTCATGATGATCAGGCGGTGGTAACGCAGCTTCGCGTGGTCGTAGTCCTCTTCGCCGATACTCGTGCCCAGGACCGTGATCATGGTGCGGATTTCCTGGCTCGACAGCATCTTGTCGAAACGCGCCTTTTCGACGTTGAGGATCTTTCCGCGCAGCGGCAGGATCGCCTGGTTGCGCCGATCGCGCCCCTGCTTGGCCGATCCGCCTGCCGAATCCCCCTCGACGATGAACAGTTCCGATTTCGCCGGATCGGTCTCCTGACAGTCGGCGAGCTTACCCGGAAGTGATCCGGAATCAAGCGCGCCCTTGCGACGCGTCAACTCCTTCGCCTTGCGCGCCGCCTCGCGCGCGCGCAGTGCCTCCACCCCCTTGTCCAGGATGCGCCTAGCTACACCCGGGTTTTCTTCGAAGATGGCCGACAGCCTTTCGTTGACGACTCCCTCGACGATCCCCTTCACCTCGCTGTTGCCCAGCTTGGTCTTCGTCTGGCCCTCGAACTGCGGGCGCATCATCTTGATGCTGACGATCGCGGTGAGCCCTTCGCGGACGTCTTCTCCCGACAGCGCAACCTGCTCTTTCGTGATCGCCCGCGAAGCATAATTATTAATCGTCCGTGTGAGTGCAGAGCGGAATCCGGAGAGGTGCGTCCCCCCCTCCAGCGTGTTGATGCTGTTGGCGAAGGAGAAGACGATCTCGTTGTAGCTGTCGTTGTACTGCAGTGCGATCTCGACGTGGACACCATCACGCTCGCCCTTCATGAAGAGCGGCTTGCCGTGGATTCCGGTGCGATTCTTGTTGAGATGCTCGACGAACGATGTGATCCCGCCGGCGTAGGAGAACTCGTGATGCTTATTCTCTGCACGATCGTCGGTGATCCGGATCGTCACGCCCTCGTTGAGAAATGCCAGTTCGCGCAGCCGCTGAGAGAGCGTATCGAACGAATACTTCACCTCATCGAAGATTGAGGAATCAGGGCGGAACCAGATGCGCGTGCCGCGGCGTTTGGTCGTCCCCGTCTGCCGGAACTGGGTGACGGTTTTCCCCTTCTCGAAGCGCATCTCATAGACTTTCTCATCACGCCAGATCTCGAGCTCGAGGAACTCCGAGAGAGCATTCACGACGGAGACGCCGACGCCGTGAAGTCCTCCGGAAACCTTGTAGGAGTCGTTGTCGAACTTACCCCCGGCATGCAGCATCGTCATCACGACCTCGGCGCCTGGCTTTCCCTCGGTCGGATGCATATCGGTGGGAATGCCGCGACCGTCGTCGACGACCGTAATTGAGTTGTCGATGTGGATGGTGACTTCGATGGTGTTGCAGAAACCTGCCTGGGCTTCATCGATGCTGTTATCGACGACTTCGTAGACCAGGTGATGAAGCCCGCTCGCTGCGGTGTTGCCGATGTACATCGCGGGCCGCTTCCGTACAGCCTCCAGTCCTTCCAGGACCCTGATCTTGGAGGCGTCGTATTCCCCGGCCCTGCCTGCAGAGCGGATCTCCGTGTCAGCCGGCATCTCGTTGTCTCCCTCGCGCGTTGAGCCCACGGTCATCCGTGCCGACTGGAGCCGCTGATCATTGGCATCATGGAGACCAAGGGTCGCGATTCCCGGGCGTTCATAGTGGGGGCTGCTGAGCCGGGCGGGGTGGATCCTCCTGGCGGGCCCGCCCACCGTTCGCTCAGCCCTGATTGGCCGCGAACATGGCGAATTTTAGCACAGCCTCAGCCTCGCCACAACGCCGGACAAAGCTGTATGCGGTATATATATATATGAGGGGTGTGTATTTTTTAGTGTAATGTGTAAGTTATAGAAAAAACTAAACTTACGCAGTATTTCTTAGGTTCAGAGGCGCATCGGCATGACGACGTAGCGATAGTCCCGTCCCTCGACGCCCACCGGCCTGAAAAGGCCCTGTGTGCCCGCGTCCTTGAGAGCCAGAATCACCGGACCGGATCCTATCGCCTGAAGGAAGTCACTCAGGTAACGGGCGTTGGATCCGATCGCCATTGATTCACCGTCATAGTCCAGATCGATAGTCTCCGAGGCCTCACCAACCTCAGGGTTATTCGAACTGATCTCCAGCGATCCTTTACTGACACTCAGCTTCACGGCCCTCGACCGGTCACTGGACAGCAGAGAGACACGACGGACCACATCGGCGAGTTGCGACGATTCCATCTTCAGCAGCTTCTGGTTGTCCTCTGGAATGACCTTCCTGTAGTCCGGAAACTTCGCCGCGATCAGCGTGGATGTCACGATCGTCCGCCCGATCTTAAAGAAAACGTGGTTATCCTTATGGCCGAAGATAACCTCGTCCTCTCCGTTTCCAATCCG
>JAZGDH010000414.1:0-3098 GCA_036477555.1 Acidobacteriota bacterium | reverse complement strand
ACATGATGCCGATGATGTTCGACTCGTACAGCCGATGGAACGGTGCCTCGCTGCGCCGGATCGTCTCGGCGGTCTGCTTGCGGTCCTCGATATCGTTGATGAGCGCGAAGAAGCCCCCCACCCGGCCACGCGCGTCGAGGTCGGGTATGTACGTCACCTCGAGCCATTTGGTGATGCCGCCCCCGTTGGTCAGCTGCCACTCGTAGTGCACCCGCTCCCCGGCGAGCGCCTTCTCGATGTGTTTCTTGATGACCCGAAACCTCTTCGGTCCCAGCACATCCTGGACGAGCCGTCCCTGGATCCGTCCGGGAGACAGGCCGAACCACTCGCCGTATTTCCGGTTGACGTAGCGGTATCTCAGGTTTTGATCGACCGAGGCGATGAGCAGCGGAACGTGGTCGAGTAAACTTACGGGCGCCGACTCGATCCCACCGATCGACGGCCGCGCCGCGATGCCCGACCTTCGTTTCCGCTTTCCGGTCGTCAACTGGCTCATGTCAGTTTCCCGTTCCTGGAATCGGGCCTATCCTGCCGACAGGCGACGCAGCGAGTCGTGATGCCGCAGCGGCCAGGTCGGCCTGGCTGTGTATTGGAACTCAGATTCAAACCTGTCGTGCGGTGTGGCACACACCGATTGTGTTGGATTCTAGTCCACCCGACAGGACGTCCACAAGGATTTCATGGGGTTCGCGCACCGTCCGCATGACCCGATGGCCCTCGAGGGATCATCGGGTAACCCCCCTAGGAGCCTGCCCGGGGATCCACGCAGCTCATCGATTCACCGGACGGCCTGCTTCCTCTGGATTTTCTCACTGGGAAGATCGATGCGGAACGTGCTCAGTTCAGCTCGACAGACCGACTCCGATCGCGTCGAGAAAGCGCAGCAGGAGGCTCCGGTCCCCATCCTCGTCGACGCGGCGCAGATCGCGCGTGACCCGCCGCACCATCATCCCGCGCAGCGGCTCGGGCGGATACGGGAGTGGCCGGCGTCCCAGGGGCGCCATCTCCGGATACGGCATCGCTCGATCGACAGCCAGGTGGGCCAGGGTGCGGCCCACGAGACGCGTCGAGCTGACTCCGTGGCCGGTGTAGCCAAGGCCATAAACGATCCTCCCCCCTTCCGTCGAACCGAAGAACGGCGTGAAGCGGGTCGTCGCGCAGATCGGCCCGCCCCACGCGTAGGGGAACTCCAGTTTCGCCAGAGCCGGGAAGTGGCGCCGGAAACCGGCGCGCAGGGTCTCGTAGTGATGCGCCGAGTGGTCGCACGACGCGTCGACTTTATCGCCGCGGTAGTAGACCGCTTCACTCGTGCCCCACAGAACGCGATCATCGGCGGTCAGGCGATAGTAATTGAAGAAGTTGCGTGCGTCCCCGATGCCCTGCCTCCCGCGCCAGCCGATCGCATCACGCTGCTCCGGCGTGAGCGGATCGCTGACCAGCACATAGTCGTACAGCGGCAGGAAACTGCGCCGCAGACTGGGTACCAGGTAGTGCGTGTAGGCGTTCGTCGCCAGAATGACCCGCCCGGCACGCACGGTGCCGCCCGGCGTGGTGAGGCGCAGACCGGCACCGTCGCGCTCGATCCGCTGCACCGGCGTCCGCTCGAAAATCCGTGCGCCCAGACGGTGCGCCTCGCCGAGCAGTCCCTCGACCAGCTTCACCGGATCGACGATCACCGGGTGCGGATTGAGAAGGGCCCCCTGATAGAGATCACTGTGCACTTCGGCCCGCGCCTCGTCGCGATTCATCCGCCGGATGTGCGTCATCCCGAGGCGGTGCGCGATCGGCAGCGCCTCGTCGAGATCCTTCACCTGCCCTGGGGTGAGCGCCATATCGAGAAAGCCATTGCGCTCCAGATCACAGTCGATCCCCCGTGACGCCACGAATTCGACGAGTTCATCGAGATTACGTCGCCCGAGACGGGCGAGGGCGGCCGCTCCCTGTTCCCCGAAGTGAGCCACGGCCAGACCGTGCGAGTGGTCGAGCCCTTCGCCCACCATGCCGGCGTTGCGACCGCTCGCGCCGTACGCGGCGCAGCCCTGCTCCAGGACGACGACCGACCGTCCCGGCTCGAGCTCCCGCAGCGTCAGCGCCGCCCACAACCCCGTGAATCCGGCCCCGACGACAACGATGTCGGCATCGCATCCGGCCTCGAGGGGGGGCAGCGGATCGCGGGTCCGCGTGGCGAGCCAGTAGCAGGATTGTTCGATGGGTCTCAATTCAGGAGGCGGCCCGCGAGAGCGCCTTGTCGAGCGCCTTCGCCGTGCGCTCGATTTCGCTTTCGCTGATGACCAGTGGTGGTTGAATGCGGAGCACATTGCCGTAGAACCCGCCGACTCCGAGCAGGAACCCGTCTTCGAGCATCAGTGTCTGCACCCGGCCGGCCGATGACGCGTCCGGGGCCCGCGTCCCGTCCGCGGCGACCATTTCGATCCCGATCATCAGGCCGAGCCCGCGGACCTCGCCGACGCGAGGCTGCTTCTTCGTCAGCCCGCGCAATCGCTCGAGCAAGTCCCTACCCTTCCGATCGGCGGCCTCCGCCAGCCCCTCCTTGCGGAACACCTCGATGTTGGCGAGCGCCGCCGCGCAGGCGACGGGGTTGCCGCCGAACGTGGACAGGTGATCACCGGGTTTGAACGCGTCGGCTATCTCGCGGCGCATCGTGAACGCCGACAACGGGAAACCGTCGGCGATCCCCTTGGCCGTGACGACGATATCGGGGATGACGCCGTAGTGCTCGATCGCCAGCATCCGGCCGGTGCGGCCGAATCCGCTCTGCACCTCGTCGCAGATGAACAGGATGCCGCGCCGATCGAGGATCTCCTTCACGCGCCTGAAATAGTCGGGCGGCGGAATGATGATTCCCCCCTCGCCTAGAACCGGCTCGGCGATGAAGGCGGCCACCTCCCCCGAGGTCCGTCGATCGATGGCCCGCTCCAGGTCACGCGCGCACTCGGCCGCCACGGTCCCCGGGTCGGATCCGAAGGGACTCCTGTAGGTGTACGGCGTCGCGGCGAAAGCGACGCCCGGCAGGTACGGCCCGCCCTTCTTCTTGCGGCTCCAGTTGCCGGTGATGCTGAGGGTGGCCGCAGTGCGAC
>JAZGDH010000413.1:0-3694 GCA_036477555.1 Acidobacteriota bacterium | reverse complement strand
CCGCGGGCTTCCACCGCGACGAGCTGGTCCCGGTCTCGATCATGCTGGCGCTGATCGGTTACGCGCTGGGGAATTACCTGGGCGTGGCGACCGCGCTCCTCTGCAATATGCTCTCCTAATCTGGCCGGGGCCGATGAGGGTTCAGCGCCCGCGGTCCATGATGTTGTAGACCGCGGGGATGACCAGAAGCGTGAGCGCGGTCGAGGTGATCAGGCCTCCGATGACCGTCAGCGCCATCGGCCGGCGAAGCTCGCTGCCGGCCCCGAGTTCGATCGCCATCGGCAGGAGACCCATCACGGTCGTCGCCGTCGTCATCAGGATCGGGCGCAGCCGGACCTGCCCTGCGCGCATCAGCGCATCCAGCTTCGACATCCCGCTCTGCCTGAGCTGATTCGTGTAGTCGATCAGGATGATGGCGTTGTTGACGACGATCCCGGCGAGCAGCATCCCGCCGATCAGGACGACGACGCTGATCGTGACGCCGGTCAGGAACAGCGTGCCGATCAGGCCGATCGTCGCGAACGGTACGCTGAACAGGATGACGAACGGATGCAGGAGTGATTCGAACTGTGACGCCATCACGAGGTAGACCATGAAGACGGCCAGGAAGATCGCCAGCCGCATGCTTCCGAATGAGGTTTCCATCTCCTGGCGCTGGCCCCCGATGTGCCATTCGTAGCCGGCGGGGAACGGCATCTCCCCGAGCGTCGCGGCGATCTCCTCCGATACCGAGGCCAGATCCCGGCCCGCGAGGTTGGCGGTCAGGACCGCGACTCGTTCCCCCTCGCTGCGTCGGATGTCGGCCGGCCCCTCGACCTCGGTCACGGTGGCGACCGAGGAGAGGAGGATCGCGGCGCCGCCCGTTCGGTGCACGGTCAGCTGGCGCAGATCACGGACGCTGTCGCGGTACTCCTCGCCGGCGCGCAGGCGGACGTCGATCGTACGGTCCTCGCGCTGGATGTCGGTCGCGACCGTCCCCTGCACCTTTGTGCGCACGACCGAAGCGACCTCCCCGATCGAGAGTCCGAGCATGGCCAGGCGCTCGCGATCGAAACGGATCTGCAGTTCGGGGTGACCGCCCTCGGTCGACGATTTGATGTCCGCGAGCCCGTGGATGCCCCGCATGCGCTCCGCGAGATCATCGGCGAGTCGATCCAGCAGGCCGAGGTTATGCCCGCGGATCTCCACCTCGATCGGCGTTCGGAAGCTGAAGAAGGAGGGCCGGCCGAAGCGATACTCGAGATCCTCCTGCCGATCGAGCGCCGTGCGCAGCCGCGCCATCATCTCGTCCTCCGTCGTTCGCGACAGCGGCGGCTCGAGCGCCAGCGTCAGCTGCCCGATGTTCTCTCGCCTCTTGCCCGCCACGCCACCCTGCTCGTTAGAGCTGCCGGCGATGGCGTAGATCGTCCGGATCCCCTCCAGGCCACCGGCGTATCGTTCCAGCGCCGCGAGCCGGCGCTGCGTCACGTCCAGATGGGTCCCCGGCGGCAGTTCGATGTTGACGTAAAACTCCCCCTGCACCAGCTCCGGGACCAGCTCCTGTCCCAGCCGCGGATAGAGCATGAGAGTTCCCGCGAACAGCAGCAAGACGACGGCGATGGTGAACAGGGGTCTCGCAAGGACCCTTTTCAGCTGCCGCGAGTAGAGGGCGGCAAGGGTTTCGAATCCCGCTTCGAAGAGCTTGAGCGGCGGAGCAAGCAGAAGCGCCGGGCCCCGGGCCAGGGCGCCGGCCGCCCTTTTCACCGCCCGCGCCGCACCGACGGTCAAAGCAAACAGCAGCCCGCCGGCGCGAGATGCCGGGGCATTCGTGCGCCCGCCGTCAACCCTCTCGGCCGGATCGGGAGAAGTCGCGCTGAAGGTCCGCGAGGCGAGCATCGGGATCACGGTCAGGGCGACCACGAGCGAGATCAGAAGCGAGTAGGTCACGGTAAGCGCCTGGTCGCCGAACAACTGTCCCGCGATCCCCTCGACGAACACGATCGGGATGAAGACGCAGATCGTTGTGAGGGTGCTGGCCACGATCGCGCGCGACACCTCCCCCGCGCCGGCGCGGGCCGCCTCGAGATCCCCCATCCCGTCATCGCGGCGCCGCTGAATCGCCTCGAGAACGACGATCGAGTTGTCGACCAGCAGGCCGATGCCGAGGGTCAGGCCTCCCAGTGACATGATGTTGAGTGAGATCCCAGAAACGTACATGAGAAAGAACGTGGCAATGACGGAGATCGGAATGGCGATGCCGATGATCAGCGTTGTCTTCCAGCTGCGCAGGAAGAGAAACAGGACGAGGATCGCCAGGATCCCGCCGTAGAGGGCAGTCTGCAGCACCTCCTCGACCGAATTGCGGATGTAGCGCGCCTGGTCGGTGATGACGGCGATCTCGAGTCGGGGATCGAGCTGCTTCAGGCGTGACGCCAGCGGGTCGAGGCTTGCCTTCACGGCATCGGAGACCGTGACGGTGTTGGTGCCTCCCTCCTTGTAGATCGCCACCTCGACACTCTCGCGGCGGTCGATGCGTGTGATCAGATCCCGATCCTTGTGCCCCTTCACGATGCGGGCGATGTCCTCGAAGCGCACGACGGCGCCGTCCGACCCGGTGATCACGATCGCGTTGATGTCCCCCGGCCGCAGGTACTCGTTGACGGTGCGGACCAGGAACTCCGTCTGCCCGTCTCTCAGCCGACCTCCCGTGAGATTGATGTTCTCCTGGGCGAGTCGATCGAGAATCTGTTCGACGGTCAGATCCAGGCCGGCCAGCCGGCGCTCGTCGATCTCGACCTGAATCTCCTCCTCGAGACCGCCGCTGACGACCGCCCCCGCGACACCCTCGACGCGTTCGAGCGCGCGCTTGACCGTGTCCTCGGCCAGCACCCGGAGACGCACGAGATCCTCCTCGCCATACAGGCCGAGACGGAGGATCGGATCGAGGGACGGGTCATAGCGGAGCAGCAGCGGCCGTTCCGCATCGTCCGGCAGGATCAGCATGTCGAGACGTTCCCGGACATCGAGTGCCGCGAGATCGACGTTGGTTCCCCAACCGAACTCCAGTGTCACCTCGCTCACGTTGGCGCGCGAGCTCGAGGTCACCCGCATCACGTTGTTGACCACCCCGATGGCGTTTTCGATCGGGCGCGTGATCAGGCTCTCGACCTCGAGTGGCGCGGTCCCCTCGTAGTTCGTGCGGACCGTGATCGACGGGTAGGTAATGTCGGGCAGAAGATCGGTGGCGAGGTTACTGAAGGCGACGAGACCGAAGACGACTGCGGCGACGGCGAAGATGAAGACGCTGACGGGGCGGCGCGTTGAGAACCCGATCAGGCTCATCGCGCCTTCACTTCGCGGAAGAGGTCGGCTCGAGCACTTGGATCGGCGTGCCTTCGCTCAGGCCGTCCTGGCCGACCACCACGACCTGCTCACCATCCGTGATACCCGAGACCACCTCGACGAAGTCCCCTTCTTCGAATCCCAGCGCGACGTCGCGCCTCGAGACGGTGCCGCCGTCGGCCACGAAGACGGTGTCGCCGATGCTGTCGAGCGACAGGGCTGCCTTGGGGATCACGACGGCGTCCTGGCGCGTGGCCGTCTCGATGAACACGCGGGAGAACATCCCGGGACGGAGCCTGTCGGTCGCTCTCACCTGAAGCGTGACCTTGATCGTCCCCGTCGCGGCGTCGACCACCGGGCTGATGCGCAGAAC
>JAZGDH010000412.1:0-2142 GCA_036477555.1 Acidobacteriota bacterium | reverse complement strand
GGTCTGCGATCATGCCAGCCCCTGGCGGCTGCGCTCGATCAGTTGCGTGACCTCCAGGACCGCATCGAGGTCGCCCTCCTGCGGCCGATTCAATCGTTTCCAGACAGCCTCGATCCGTTCACGGGCGCCGTCGAGATCGGCACGAAGAGGATCGGACGCCACCTCCACAGCCTTCCGCAGATCCCTCAGGGCACGGTTGAGGTGATCGCGAGCCGCGATCATGGCGCTGCTGTCCATCATTTCGGAGCCGATGCGGAGCGAGAAGAGGGTCCGGCTCAACGCTCCGGCGAGGTGCAGTCCGTCGAGCGCCTGCCTCGCCGATGCGACCTCCGCGCGCCCGGTTTCCATGTCCCTGCGTACCATGGCGTCCCGGCCGCGGGCGATCGCCTCGCGGAATTCTGTGATGCGCGCCGACAGGAGCGTCGGGAGCACCGCCGATTCAAGGCGGTCGAGGGCCACCAGATATCCCTCGGCGTCATCCAACTCGGCCGAGTGGAGAGCGACGCGCCCTTCGAACTCTGCCTGGCGCATCACCATATAGTCGGACAGAGTCGGCAGGATTAAGCGCGCCCGCCTGACCGCCTCGCCGGCCTCTTCCATGTTGCCGCCACCGGCCGCGGAACGGCCGGTGGCGAAAGCCTGCTCCAGCTCGGTCAGACGGCTGCCGGTCTGGAAGCGCGCCATCTCCTCATCGACGCGGCGGAGCAGGTTGCTGACCCGCCCGGGATCGGTCTTGCGCACGGCGCTCTCGGCTTTTTCCAGCGACTTTTCGGCCTTCGACAGGATGCGGTCGAGTTCTGTCGCCGTGAGGCGGGATGGTGGCGCCCCCGCGGCGGTGGCCGGCGCGATCACGAGGAGGATCAGCGAAGCGCAGGCGCTCCACGCGACGATCCGCAGCGAGCGCCGTCGGGTCATCCGGGTGATTGATGCAGCGTTCATCGTCCCCTGGTTCCGCCGGCTGTCCCGGCTGGAGATTGCACGGACATCTTGTGGATCTCCTTCCACTGGCGGTCGTTCACCGGCATCACCGAAAGACGTGAGATGCGGACCAGGGGGAAATCGGCGAAAAACCCCCGGCTCTTGATCTCAGCGAGCGGAACGGGGCGCCGCAACCGGCGTCCCGGCACGATATCGACCGCCACACGCTTCCCGGAGCGGTCGTCCGGATCGGGAAACGGCGGTGAGGCGGCGCGCGCGATCCCCACGACCGCCTTTTCCTTCCCGGTGTGGTAGTAGAGTATCCGATCTCCACGACGCACGGCACGCAGATGGATCTGCGCCAGCGGGTTCTTGACCCCGGACCAGCGTGTGCCACCGTCGGTGATCAGGTCGTCGAACGAATAGGAGCCCGGCTCTTCCTTGAACAGCCAGTTCATTCGTCTCCTCCTCGCCGGGTACCATGGTGGCGATGAGACGTGATTCTACCGCGAAGCGGAGGGTTCGGGGCATGAGTCGGCGACGAGTCGAGCGGTCGCCGTCCCGGCTCCCGGATCGGGTTGGCCCGAGTCTCGGTCTGCTCTTCGTCGGCATCAATCCGGGATTGCGCTCGGCTGCCGTGGGGCATCATTTTGCCGGCCCTTCAAACCGTTTCTGGGTGCTGCTGCATGACTCGGGGCTGACCACCGATCGGTTGACGTGGCGGGACGACGGGAGCCTCCCCGGGATCGGGTTCGGCCTGACCAACCTGGTTGCCCGCCCGACAGCCGGGAGCGCCGACCTGAACCGGGACGATTTCGTGCGCGGCGAGCGGATCCTGCGCCGAAAGGTCCGTCGACTTCGACCCCGGATCGTGGTGTTCGTCGGGGTCACTCTGATCCGTGCACTGGAGGGGGCCCGCGGACATCGGCTCCCGCGAAGAATCCGGCTCGGCGAGGTGAGCGGCCGGTTCGAGGATGTGCCCTTCGTCGTGCTTCCCAACCCGAGTGGTCGTAACGCGTCAATCAGCTACGCGGGGATGCTCAGTGCTTACACGCGTCTCGCAGGTCTGTGCCGCACCCAAAGATCCTAGACTGATGCGCCGAGCCTGCCCCCTCCGGACACGGGTCGGCGTGGCGCCCGCAGGGACGCGGCGATTTCGAGCCGCGCCATGCGCATAGGCTGATTCCTTCCGTTCCCTCGCGAGCGACCATGAGCCGCGTCCCT
>JAZGDH010000411.1:0-3391 GCA_036477555.1 Acidobacteriota bacterium | reverse complement strand
GCAGCGTGTCGGTCAGGGCCGCGCAGTTCTCGGTGAAGAAGCGTTTGTCGCGGCGCGGGCTGTTCTGGTGGATGGCGCGCGCGATCAACTCCTTTCCGGTGCCGCTCTCACCCAGCACCACGACGGGAAGACTGCTGGGGGAGATGCGCGCAAGCAGTTCGAACAGGGCGTGCATCTTCGCGCTGCGTCCCACGATGTTCTCGTAGCCGTAGCGTTCCTGCACCGCCTGTCGTAGATATTGATTTTCCTGTTTGACCTGGTCGTACAGACGCGCGTTTTCGATCGCGATCGCCGCCTGGTTGGCGAACGCCTGCAGGAATTGAAGATCTTCCTCGGAGAAGACTACCCCCGGTTGCCGCGTGTCGACGTAGACGGTGCCGATGACGCGCTTGTGGATCGTGAGAGGGACGCAGAGGAGCGAGTGGATGTGGTACATCGAGATGCTGCGATATCCCTTGAAGCGTTCGTCGGCGACGGCGTCGTGGGACAGGATCGGTCGCCCGTGCCCGGCCTCCTTGAGGATGCTGCGGCTGTACTCGGTGGCGTCACGGATCGTCTCGCCCTCCATGTTGCGGGCCACGACGAGGTCCATTTCGTCGGTCTCGCTCCGGTAGAGGAAGATCAGCCCCCGCTCGGCGCGCACGATGTCGATCGCCAGATCCATCACCTTGTTGAGGAGTTCCTCGAGGACGAGAATCGAGCTGACCATCTGGCTGATCTCGTAGATGGTCGCCAGTCTATTGACGGAAAGGCTCGACCCGGAGGAGGCCGCCGCCTGCGCGGCAGGTTCCTCGTCGGTGCCGGCGACGCGGCGCACCACGTCACGACGCGCCGGTTCCTTGCGGTAGTCGTCGCGCATGGAGGGGTCCTCGATCTCCGCTTCGATTTCTCGGATGGTCGCGTAGGAACGATTATAGGCGTCTTGCGTTTCTTCGTGAACCCCCCTCGCTTCGAGGGCTTCGCCGAGAAGCGCGAGAAATTTCCACCGGTATTCGCGGAAGCCGCCCTTCTCGGCGGCCGCGAGTCCGGCGCGGGCCTCGCGCTCCGCATCCTGCGATTTGTCGGTGATCAGGGCGTAGCGACCTAGAGTCAGATTGATCTGCAATCTCTCGTGCGAGAAGAGCATGGCCGGGTCGTGCCGCGCGAGCCGCCGCGCCTGGGCCGCGGCCTTTCGTCGATCGCCGCGCCGCGCCGATTCGATGACGAGGATACCGAGGGCGCCGGCGGAGATGCGAGGCTTCCCGAACTCCCGACCGATGGCGAGCGCCTCGCGCGCCAGCGAATCGGCCCCCGCGTCGCCGGTCTTCTGCAGATCGCCCGCCAGCGCGCACAGCAGGAAACCCTCCTGCGTCCGATTGTTCGCCTCGCGGGCGATCCGCAGCCCCTCGCGGTGAAGGGACTCGGCCTGGCCCGACCGTCCGAGGGCCTGCTGGATCGCTCCCTCGAAATCGTAGTTCATGCACTGTTCGTTGATGTCGCTCGTCGAGCGCAGCAGCTCACGGTGCTCTTCAAGCGCGCGGGCCGCCCGGTCGTAGTGGCCCTTCTGCATCCACATGTTGGCGATTGAGCTGAGGTTGCGGATGAGGGAATCGAACAGGGAATGCTCCCGCGTCCAGGTGATCGCATCTTCGAGTGACTCCAGTGCGGCATCGGGTCCATCGGCCGCATAGTGGGTCGTCGCAAGGTTGTAGAGGGTCATGTAATACTCACGCGACGACCCCTGCCGGCGCGCGAGATCGAGGGCCTGTTCCATCAGCTCGCAAGCCTTGCGATCCTCGCCGAGTAACAGCCGGAACAGGCCTTCGTTCTTGATCACCGTCAGAAGGTAGCGGCTGCCGATCTTCTCGAAGATCCGCCGTGCCTCCATAAATGGCTGCAGGGCCTCCCGGGGCCGGTTCTGCCGCGCCAGGATGACGCCGAGATTGTTCGACGCCAGCCCTATTTCCTCCTGATTGGCGGTGTTGCCGGCCAGTTCGAGAGCATGCCGTGCACTCTCCAGGGCAGCTTCCGGTCCTTCCGTAAAGCTCCGGCTCCACGAACCGAGCCGGATCGCCTTGGCTTCGAGTAGCGGGTCGTCGAGCAGGCGGGCCTCTTCCCGAAGCGTCCGGGCATGCTCAAGGGCCTGCCGGAAGTCGGCAAGATCGAGCGCCAGACATCCGAGGATCTCATTCCGCACGTCGGCGCGCCTGCGCGTTTCCTCATCCGGCAGCGATTCGAGTGCCCAGGAGAGAAGCCGCGCCTGGCGCTCGGGGTAGAACAGCAGCTTCGCCCGTTTCGCGGCGCGCAGGGCGAAGTCGACCGTGCGTGGCCGGTCCCCGGCGGCGTGGTAGTGGTGGGCCAGCTCCTCGGCAGCGACATCGAGGCTATCGCCGTGGGCGGCCGCGATGGCGTCTCCCGCCGACAGGTGCAGCCGTCGACGGCTTTCCTCCGGCAACTTCCGGTAGACCGCTTCTCGCATCCGGCTGTGGGCCAGGTCGACGATCGAGGCCCCGGCGCGATCGGTTTCCACCAGGACGAGATGGCGTTGCTCGAGCGGTGCGAATCGCCCCGCCGCCTTGCCGACCGGAAGACCGAGCGCACCGGCGAGAAGATCGACCGTGACCGGGCGATTGAAGATCGCCAGCAGATCGAGAACCTCCCGCTCTCCGCCGGCCAGGGATGCCAGCCGGCGCTCGAGGATCCGGGACAGGCTCGGTGCGAGCCGGGCCGCCTCGGCCGAGGCGTTCTCTGCCACCCACGCGCTCACGCCGCGTTTCAGGACCCCTTCCTCGGCGAGCGTCTTGACGAGCTCCTCGAGGTAGAGGGGGTTCCCCTCGGTCTGTTCCAACAGCACCCTGGCGAGCGAATCCGGTCTCTCTTCGAACGGGACCATCGAGGCAAGAAGCTCGATGATCCCCGCCTCGCCGAGCGGGCTGAGTTCGAGACGCCTGACGGCGCCGCCGGCGGCCCGCTTCTCGAGGGGAAGGGTTTCCCGGGTCGTGCCGATGACGAGCCAGGGCCCCCGCGCCCTGCGGCGCACCAGCACATTAAGAAGGTCGATGCCGGGGGCGTCGCACCAGTGCAGATCTTCGATCATGAGAATGCCCGGCCGCCCGTCGCCGAGCCGATCGAGACAGGCGGCCAGCCGACCGAGCAACGCTTCCTTGTCGGCGCCCTGAATATCGTCCGGTGCCGGAGGGGCCTCGGCGCCCGCGCCGTGACCGGCATGCGTCGGCGGCACGACGGTCACCAGCGCGGCACGCTCATCGGCACCGAGATCGTCGCGGCTGAGAAGAGGGCGCAGGATCTCCACGAACGGCTGGAACGGAACGCTTCCTTCCTCGAAGCAGCGTGTCGACAGGGTGGGGATCCCGGTGAGCTGCAGCTTCTGCCTGACCTCGCGCAGGAGACG
>JAZGDH010000410.1:0-7746 GCA_036477555.1 Acidobacteriota bacterium | reverse complement strand
GGATCGTGCAGGGCGGCAGCACCATCACTCAGCAGCTGGCCAAGAACCTCTACCCGAACTCCGGGAACCGCACCATCGTGCGTAAGATCTGGGAATCACTGGCGGCATTCGGGCTCGAAGCGTTCCGAAGCAAGGACGCGATCCTCGAGACCTATCTGAACAACATTTATCTGGCCCAGCGCGGGCCGGTCTCGATCCTCGGCGTCGGCGCCGCCGCGCGCCACTACTTCGGGAAGGACGTCCGCTCCCTTTCACTCTCCGAGTCGGCGCTGATCGCCGGTCTCATACAATCGCCAGGCCGCTATCAACCCCACCGCCACGCCGTCGAGGCCCGGAAACGGCGCGACGTCGTCCTCCGGCTGATGCGCGACGAGGGGTTCATCTCAAATGATCAGCTCGAGCCGGCCTCGCAGGCGGCGTTGGGACTGCGCCCCGAACCCTCTCCGGCTCCGCGGCGGGCGCCGTACTTCCTCGATTCCGTCGGAGAGGCGCTGGGAAAACTGGGACTGCGCGATCCCGGCGACCGGACCGGCCTGCGCGTCTTCACGACCCTCGACCCGCTCCTGCAGGCCCGTGCCGAAAAAGTGTTGTCACGGAGCCTGTCGAGCTTCGAGAAGGGTTATCCCCGGTTGCGCCCGATGCCCGGGGGAGTGTTGCAGGGAGCGCTTATCGCGATCCGCCCCCGTGACGGGGCCGTCCTGGCGATGGTGGGCGGCCGGGATTACGGACGGACGCAGTTCAATCGGGTGACCCAGGCGCACCGTCAGCCCGGATCGCTGTTCAAGCCGTTCGTCTACCTGGCGGGATTCCGCAAGGCCCAGGACGCCCACGATGACAGCTTCACGCCGGCGACCGTTCTCGACGACTCACCGCTCGAAATGCGGGTGGGCGGAAAGGACTGGACGCCACAGAACTTCGACCTCGAGTACCGCGGGCCCGTATCGGCACGGCGGGCGCTCGCTCTCTCGCTGAACGTGCCGACGATCCGCGCGGCGCAGGCGATTGGCCTCGATGAAGTGGTCCGGACGGCGCGACGATGCGGGATCAAGAGCCCGCTTCGCGCAATCCCCTCGATCGCGCTGGGGACGATGGAGGTCACCCCGATCGAGGCCGCCGCGGCCTTCACACCGATCGTCAACCTGGGTGTCCGCACGGCTCCTCGACTGATCACCCACGTCGCCGACGAGAAGGGCCGATCCCGGCATGTCCCCCGGGCGTTGCGAGAGGCGGTGATCACGCCGGAGGCCGCCTACCTCACGCTCGATCTGATGCGCGACGTGGTGCTGTACGGAACCGGAGCCTCAATCTGGTCCTACGGGGTCAAGGGTGATTTCGCCGGCAAGACCGGCACGACAGACGACGGGCGCGACGCCTGGTTCGTCGGGTTTCATCCCGATTTTCTGGCGCTGGTATGGGTCGGCTTCGACAATAACCGGCCCCTCAAGGTCGGTGGCTCGGCGCTGGCGCTGCCGATCTGGGCCGAGCTCGCGCGCGACGCAGGCCTTGATCCCGATCGCCGCTGGGAGCGCCCCGACGGGTTGGTTGACGAGGTGATCGATCCCGAGACCGGCCTTCTGGCCAGCTGGCGTTGTCACGATCAGACCTGGGAAACGTTCATCGAAGGGAGCGCGCCGCGCGAACAATGCAACCACTCGGACCGCCGCGATCCGTCATGGGCGAACCGTCTGCTGCAGTGGTTTCGACGAACTCGGGAATGAACAGGAAACCGGCTCGTTTCCCTCAGGGTACCTCGAAGACCGCCCGCGACGCGCCTGTGTTGCCCGATGCATCGGTCGCGCGGACCACGAGGGTGTGCTCTCCGGCGGTCACGCTCGGCAGCATCAGCTCGTACCTCTCCTCGGACGCATCGTGCATGCCGTCGACGGGGCTGGTTGCGACCCACTCGCCCGCATCAATCGAGTAAGCGGCCTCCCGAATCAGGCTGAATGTGTCGCGGGTGGCGAAGACGACCCGGATCTCTTCGGATCGCACCGACACCTCCAAGTCCTCGACGCGGGGAGGTGTGTTGTCGACATCGAACGGGCTCGACAGCGTCTCCGCCGTGAGTGCCGACCCCGCAGAATTGGAGGTCGCGTCGCTCGCCACCACCCGGAACTGGTAGGTGCCGTCCGGCATCGCCGTACTGTCCAGCGTCACGAACGCCTCCTCGATACGGGTCCGGATCGGCTTCCATGTCTTCTCATCGACGGCGCGAAAGTAAACGTCGTAGCGCAGCGCATCGTTATTCGGGTCAACCGCCTGCCACGTGACGGATCGCGCCCCCGGGTCGAAATCGCGTCGTCCCGGGGTTCGCGCGGCTCGTCGGGCGCCGCCTTCGGCCTGACTCGTGTTCCCGGCGGCGGGACCGCCCTCCTTCCGGCCGAGTGATCTCGAGGCAGACACCTTGCGGAAAGCGATCCCGGGAGCCTGCACCTCCACCTTGCGGATCTCGGGAGGAAGATTGCGCTGCAGATAGGTGACCGACACCTCACGGAGAACCGGCGTGCGTTCCGGGTTCGAACTGTTCAGTGTGGCACGCCATTGCATGAAGCGGGCGGAGGGGCGATCGAGAACCGAACCCTGCGGATCGGAGAGCGGCTCACTCCAGTCCGACCAGGTCTGATCCGGTTCCTCGGTGTTGCCGGTGCGGGCGCTGATCGCGATCGACGTACCCTTCGGGCGATCGCCCTTCCACGACACCCGGCCCCACGTCGCAAACGATCGGGCATCGTGGACGTGCGATCGGAACGAGCCTGAGGACGCATATCCCCGGCGCAGCAGGGCAACGACGCCCAGGTTACTTCCTCCGACGAGAACGTCTCCGAAGCCCGCCGCCCGGCCGGCACCGGTCGATCCGTCCTCGACGCTCAACAGGGCCGTGATCTGGCTCGAGGGTGAACGCGCGATCTCGCGAATGCTGCCATCCGCCGGGTCGAAGGCATAAATTCGTCCCTGCAGACTCGATCCCATCAGAATGCGACCGTCGTGTGCTGTCTCCAGACAGAAGATCGCTTCCTGATCCCCCGACCAGATCTCCCGCGCGTAACCGTCTTTCGAGATGGCAAGCACCTTGCCCTCCATCGAGATCGGCACCCGCTGTTCCTTGAGCGCCTGCGCCGACCCGGATTCCGATTTCGGCTGCTGTTCTCCCGACGATTTCGGCTCTTCTGACGGCAGCGCCTTTGGCTTGGGGGACGGCGGCGTGGCCTTCCGTTCCCGCGAGCGACCCTTCCGGCCGATGACGGCGGCGTAGATGGTGTCGTCTTTCCCCAGGGCCAGGGACGTGACCTCGTCGAGAGGCGCGTCGTACAGCACGAACAGTTCTCCATCTTTCGAGATCCGGTAGACGAGACCGTGGCCGTCCGATCCGACGATCAGATTCCCGTCCCTGTCGATCCGGATCGCCCGGATATGAGTCTCGGCGCTGTCGAACAGCACATCGCCATTGCCCTTCGGATCGAACCTGAGCACCTTCCCGCCCAGCCCGGTGCCGGCGTAGAGATCACCATCCTCGTCGATGGCGAGCGACCAGATATAGTCTTCTTTGGTCTCCGAGACCCACGCCTCGGAGCCGTCGGGTGGAATCCTGTAGATCCGGCCGCCAGGCACCGACCCGGCATAGACCGACTGGTCCGGCGCCACCGCCAGCGCGCTCACTTCCGGTTCATCGATGCGATAGAACTCCCCCACCTCGCCCCCCGCCGTGATCCGGTAAATCATCCCGTCGTTGCCGCCGGCGGCATAGACGGTCCCCGACGCATCGCGGGCGAGGGCCCAGATGTACGGTTGAGCGGCCTCATAAAGGACGTCCATCGGCGGGGAGAGACGCAGGGCGCCCTCGGCGGAGAGCGACACGCCTTCCGGCTCCCCCTTTTCGAAGTCGGCCCGCTCCCGCTGACGCCAGGTCTGCGAGGTGACCGCCGGGACATCGGCAATCGCGAGCGCCGCGACGAGTGCGGCACATGCCAACGACTGAATCGTGAACGAACGATCTGTCTGAATGGGTTTCATTGGACCTTGACCGAAATGCGGCGACCTCCGACGACGACCAGATCCAGATCCCGTTCCAGTTCGAGAACCGGGGCCCGGAACATCAGTGTCGCGTCGGAACTCAACCGCGGACTGTTGAACACACTGAATATCGACAGCGGCAGATCGGACAGGACGTCGGTGCGCACGACGGCGGAGGGGGAACGACGCGACAGGCTCAGGTACAGGGCGCTGTTGCGTCGCCGGCTCTCCAGAAGCGCGATCAGATCGGTCAGGCTACCGGCCTGGCTGATGCGCCTCTGCAGCACCTGTCGTTCCAGGCTGTTGATCGCGGGGCCGCTGCCGACCACGATCCGGGCATCACCACGCGGCATGTCCTCGGGGATCTTCACGTCCCAGACGACCGTCCGGCTCTCGCCTCGATACGGCTTCAGCACCGCCATCACCCGGATCGTTTGCCCGGGGCGAACCCGCGTCCGTGAGACGCTCAACGATTTGATGACAGCGACCCGGTTCTCCGGGAGAACCTCGACGTCGACGCGCGCGCCGAGCATACGGGGCGTTTCGAACCGGTTGTTGTGCAGCACGCCGAACAATCCACCGGCGGCGTTGGCCAGCGCCAGGTGCACCGGCTGGGTCGGGCTCGTCCCCGAGAAGATCTCCTCGACCAGGACATCCGGATAACCCTCCAGGGAAATCCTGTACTTGAGGCCGAGCGCTGCTCCGGCGTCGTACTCGGTGGTGCGCACGAGACTGTTCGCGGTGGTCACCGCGATGAGGACCGGAGACCAGGAGCGATTGTCCAGCACGCGATAGTGGAACGATCGCTCACCGGCCGGCGAGGACACATGAACGTCGACCGGGATCGTCGGCGCCGATCGTCCGATCCGGCCGACGACCCCCGTGAGACCATCGCGGACGAAACTGCCGATCGGACGGGTCGCGTTGGCGACCTTGAAGGACCCGGCTTCCGAAGCGAAGGTAAGGAGCACCTCGGCCTGTGTCATCGGCACCTCGATCGGACCGGTTCCCAGCACCGGGTGGCCGAAGGCCAGGATCCTGTCTTCGTCCATTGCCGTCAGCGTCCCCACGCCGGTCATGGCGAGGTCACCGAGCGCAAGCGCAGCTGCGATCGGACTGCCCGGCTCGAGCGGCAACAATGAGGCCTCCTCCGAGACCCCCCCTCCCGTCATCGGCTGGAGACCGTGCGCCTCGAAGATCGGAGCGTAGTAGCGGAGAACCCCGGCATCGCAGCCGGTGCAGATGAGAGGAGTGCCGATCGGCTCCATCTGTCCCCCCGCGGAGGCGGTGCTTTGGAGAGCCGGAAGGGGTGTCGGTGACTCGCCGGCCGTCGGGATCAGGACCCCTCCGTTGGCAGTGCCGAGAAAACGACCGAGCAGGTCAGGCGGACGGGGCTGTTCCGAAACACCCCTCGCCGGCGCGTCGGCAAGTCGGAGCATCGACGCGATCGGAGTGATACCGGCGATCGGCTCCTTGGCGAACGATCCGATCCGATAAGCGACCGCTCCGACGAGCCGGCCATCGATGTAGACCGGGCTGCCGCTCATGCCGGCGACGACACCGGTGTACTCGATCCTGTCACCATGCAGCCGCGCCAGGATCATGTCTTCCTGCGGGCCGATGGCATTCTTCAGTATCCCGAGGATTTCGACGCGGAATTCTTCGATGGTGTCGCCTTCGAAGACGGTCCGCCCGACGCCTTCCATGCCGGGATGGATCTCGTCGACCGGCATGACCGGCGTACTCGCCAGGGCGGCGGAAGCCGGGAGCGCGAAGCTGAACAGGATTGACAGGGCGAAGAGACGAATCAGTCTCCAGCCTTGCTCTTCGTCTGGCGATCGCCGTTCTTGAGGGCTCCCTTGACCGCTTCGACGATGAAGTTCTGCATCGAGGGGGGCTGGTTCTTGACCGCGCCGTAGACGAGGCAGGGAAGCTTGAGCGAGATCTGAATGCCGTCTTCGTCGAGCGTATCGAGCCAGCGGCAGAATTTGTCCCATGAGTCCCACGTGATTTTCCTGATCGCCCCTTTGCTGTAAAGCTCAACCAGCGTCAGGTTGTCTTTCAGCTTGAAGACGACATCCTTTTCGTCATAGTCCTTGAAATCACTATAGGCGAAAAATTTTACCTCACCAGCTGTCTGATCCCTACCCTTGATGCTGATCTCCGGCTCTTTGTTGCACCGCATAAGAATGTAGTCCTGCTTTCCCTTGAAATAGAAAGCGAGGATTGGATCGGTCGTCCGGTCGTTGTCGCTCGGGGTTTTGAGCGCTCGATAGACCCGGCGGGTGATCCCCTCGTTGGTGCTATACGTGGTTGCTTCTCTGGCTATCCGTTTTACCATGAGGCAAATATACCATAACGCGACTTCATCAATTCACTTGTTCGGGCCCAAATCAGCCCTGAAATCCCCATTCTGCTCCCCGGATCACCGGATCACGCAAATCGACCTTGAGCCTCACCTCTCCTCGCGGTACATGGGAGGATCATGATCAGGCATGGCAAATCGTTGGTGGCAGCGGCTTTCGGGCTCGTGCTCGCCCTGCAGGCCAGCTGCCCCGCGGCGGATCTGCGGGAGGCCAGGGCAGCGGAGGTAAAAACCTCCAGCGAGGGGCTGAAGCCGCACCGGATCCTCCTGAATCTCCGCCCCGACTACGGGCTCTACATCAATGCCATGCGGCCGGTTCTCCCTCTGGGCGCATCGATCAAATCGCGCGGGATTTACATGGCGCTGGTTCGCCCGGGCGCCGAGGATCCCGACTCCGATGCAAGCGCACCGCTGGCCGGCCCGGGCTCGAAGAACGACATCCTTTATGAGAGGGGATCCATCGCGGGAAAGCGCAGCGGGGCCTGGACCCAGTTACTCCTCGATCACGAGTATTTCCACGCGCGCCACCTGGCGGGAGCGACCGCCCTGCCTTTCCCGGGAGGCGTCACGCCCGAGATGGAGCGTCACTTCTTCGAGGCGGCCGCCTGGGGGTTCAACGTCTCCGAGGCGCGCGCGTCACGTTATCCGGGCCTTCGGGCGGACGAGTTCAGGGAGGCTCTCGATCGGTACGGTGAACACTACGCCGCTTTGCGCACCCTGATGCGTGGAATCCGACCCGGGGTGTGGGTCAGATTCTCCGACCTGTTGAGGAGTCCCGATCAGTTCATCATGACCCGGACAGGCTCCTAGCGATCCATCTCCTCGAGCAACTCTCGGGCATCCGTCTGGCCCGGGTCGATCTGCAGCGACTCCTCCAGGAACTGGCGAGCCTTCTCGGGCTGACGGGCTTCCAGATACGCGAGCGCCAGGGCGTTGAACAGCGTCGTGGTCCGCACCCCTTGCTCGCGGGCCGTCTCCAGGGCCTCGATCGCTTCGGCCGGCCGGTGTAACCGCCCGAGGGCAGCCCCCAGATTGATCCACGATTCCTTATTCTCCGGCTCCTTGGCGACGGCACGTCTCAGGATTTTGACCGCCTCCTCCAGACGTCTCGTCCTTCCGTAGAGCGCCCCCAGATTCGCCATCGTCGCAGCGTAATCGGGATCGAGGTCCATCGCCCGCAGGAAGGAACGCTCCGCCTCGGGCAGGTCGCGCTTCCATTCATGGATGATCCCCATCCAGTTGTGGTGGACGACCGACTTCTCGTTGCGCGCCAGCCCCTCCCTGACGATCGGCTCGAGATCGAGCACCTTCGGCGTTCCACGATAGATCTTGTGCAACTCGCTCAGCGGCTCACTGAGTCCCGGATCGAT
>JAZGDH010000041.1:0-7333 GCA_036477555.1 Acidobacteriota bacterium | reverse complement strand
GCAACTATACTGACACGATCCGGGGCTGTCAAGAAGAAAAACTTTGTTTTCATTGAATTACAGGATCTCCGGTGGCCGCTGAAAGCGGGTCGGTCCGGCCGACAGGGCGTGATTCAGAGCCTCCAGCTTGAACGTCACGGTTTCCTCTTAAGCTGGCGAACCTCGTCCTCCGTCAGCTCCCGGACGTGGCCAGGAGCCAGGCCACGATCTGAGATCGGACCGATAGCCACCCGCCTGAGCTTCTGCACAGGATGGCCAACCCTCTGGAACATACGCCGGATCTGATTTCGCCTGCCTTCGTGAAGCGTGATTTCGATCCAGCTGTTGGTCCGGGAAGCGACACGCCTGACCCGGGCCGGCTGCGTTCGTCGGCGGTCCAGGACGACGCCGCGGCGGATCCTCACGAGCGCCGGCTCGCCGACGACACCCTTCACCTTGACCCTATAAACCTTTGGTATGTGTCCGCTCGGGTGCGTCAGGTGTTGCGCCAGGTCACCGTCATTGGTCAGGATCAGCAGGCCCTCGCTGTTCCAGTCGAGCCGGCCCACTGGATAGATTCGTTCGCGCACACGAGGCAGCAGATCGAGTACGGTCGGGCGGCCCTCAGGATCCGAGGATGTCGTGATGTACCCTCGCGGTTTGTGCAGCAGATAATAAACGCGGCGTGTCTCCTGCCTCACACGGCGCCCGTCGACCCGGACCGTATCACGCAGCGGGACGACGCTCGTGCCGGGCACCCTGACCACGTGCCCGTTCACCGCGATCCGGCCCTCCCGGATCATACGCTCCGAGTCACGGCGTGATGCGATGCCGCATGTCGCGAGGAATTTTTGCAGACGGACGGGAGCGTCAGACGGATCAGAGGGCGTCGTCCGCACCGTCTTGTGTTTCTTCCGCGGTGGTTTCGTCATCACTCTCCTGGGTCCCCGGAGACCGTTCCGATGCAGCGGCCTGTATGCTGATCTCCCCTTCCGGTTGCGTCGAGGACACGGCGGGCGCGGGGCCGAGCCCGGCGAGTTCTCCGAACTCTTCGACACTCGGGAGGTCTTCGAGTGAGTTGAGACCGAAGTGGGTCAGGAATTCTCGCGTCGTACCGTAGAGGATCGGCTTTCCGACCACGGTCTTGCGTCCGCGCACTCGCACCAGTTTCTTGTCGAGCAGATTCTGCAGGACACCGCTCGGATCGATTCCTCGCAGCGCCTGAATTTCGGGAGTCGTAATCGGCTGACGGTAGGCGATGATCGCAAGCGTCTCCAACGCCGCCGCTGAGAGACGACGGCGGTTGCGTGAGCGGAACAGCGCGCGCACCCAGCCGCCGAGATCCGGCCGGGTTGTGATCGCGTAGCCGCCCGCGACACGGACGACCTGAAGCCCGCGACGCGCTTCTGCATAGGAGCGCCCGACTTCCTCGAGGGCTTCCTCGAGTCCATCCCGGGTCTCCTTCGGGAACAGATCGGCAAGGTCATCGATCGTCAGCGGTTCCTCACAGGCGAAGATCAGCGCCTCGACGATGGTGTGCAGATCCTTGCGGTCCTGCGGCGGCGAGGGGGGGTCAGGCATGGCTGCGCGGCTCCTCGATCGTCGATGGGGGGCCGGCGGCCGTTCCTTCGACGAGCTCAATCAGAATCCCGTCCTGACGATGGCTGACGAACGCGCGGGCGACCCTCAGCCGAATCACCTCGAGCAAGGCGAGAAAAGTGATGATGCAGGTCAGACGATCCGGCAGACCCTCGAACAGCGCCTCGAACGCGATGCTCCGCTTCTCGTGCAGTGTCGCGATCAACCAGTTGAGACGTTCGACCAGAGACATCTTTTCGCGACTGATGAGAGCCGTCGCTGCATCCTTGACGCGGCCTAGAACGGTCTGCAGCGCCTTGACCAGCGAGAAGAGATCGGCCTCGATTCCCTGCTCGCCGGTGAACTCGGCAACGCGATCCGGCGGTCGATGATAGACGAGCTCCATCGCCGCCTCGCGCTCCTGGAGATGCTCCGCGGCACGCCGGAGCAGCGGGAGGCCGTCGCGGAGCGTCGCGTCATCGAGCACCTCCTCAGCCGCCTCGTCGTCCGGCGATGCCGGATCGACCGGGAGCAGCCGACGCGACTTGAGGTGCGTCAGCGTCGCCGCGACAAGGAGGTACTCGCCGGCCGCGTCCAGATCGATCTGCTTCATTAAGTCGAGGTAGGCCTCGTACTGGTGGACGATCTCGAGGATCGGGATATCGGCCGCGTCGATCTCACCGGTCCGGGTCAGATGAAGTAGCAGTTCCATCGGGCCACGAAAAGTCTGCAGTTGGACGTGGCACGGTGTATGGCGCCAGTCGGCTCCTGGCGCCGGGATCGGTTGGCTCACGGCGCAACCTCCGAATCGAGCCGCATCGCCTCGCGGACCCGATGCATCGTCGCACGCGCCTCGTCACGCGCCCGGCGCGCGCCTTCGGCGAGCACCTCGATGACGTACGACCGGCGGTTCAGCAGTTCGGCCCGGCGCTCCTGAAAAGGGGCCAGGGCCGGGCCCATGTGCCCGAGCAGCGCCTTCTTGCAGTCGACGCAGCCGATCCCTGCAACCCGGCACTCACGGTCGACCTGCTCCCTGGTCGCAGCGTCGCTGAATGCCTTGTGAAAGTCGAACACGGGACAGACGTCCGGATTTCCCGGGTCATCACGCCGCTTGCGGGCCGGGTCGGTCACCATTTTCAGAATCCTGTCGCGCGTGGTGTCCGCCGAATCGCTCAGATTCACGGCGTTGCCGTACGACTTGCTCATCTTGCGACCGTCGGTTCCCGGCAGACGGGGTGTGCGTGTCGTCAGCGAGGCGGGCTCGGGGAAGACATCCCCGTACAGGCCATTGAAACGCCGGGCGATCTCCCGGCACAGCTCCAGGTGAGGAAGCTGATCCTCGCCCACCGGGACGAACTCGGCCCTGTAAATGAGGATGTCCGCGCACTGAAGCACCGGGTAGCCCAGGAATCCGTAATTTGTGAGGTCGCGATTCGTGATCTGTTGCTGCTGTTCCTTGTAGGAAGGCACCCGCTCGAGCCAGGGAACCGGCACGATCATTGAGAGCAGCAGGTGAAGCTCGGCGTGCTCCGGAACGTGCGACTGGACGAACAGCGTGCAGCGCCCCGGATCCAGTCCGGAGGCCAGCCAATCGGTTGCCATGTCGACGATATACCCCTTCATCTGAGCAGTTTCGGTGTAATCGCTTGTCAGGGCATGCCAGTCGCAGATGGCGAAGAAGCAGTCGTGGGTCTGCTGCAGGCGCACCCAGTTTTCCAGCGCCCCGACCAGGTGGCCGATATGCATCGGTCCTGTCGGCCGAAATCCGGAGAGCACGCGGGGTCGGCGCGACGGCGTCATGCCGGTTTCGCGGTGAGGCAGGAGGTGGGAAACGTTCGATCCATCGTCGACCGGCTCAGGAGCCGCTGGCCGAGGAGGGCTTCTGCCCGGCCAGGTCGGAAACCTTGAAAACCAGTGAGACCATACCGAGCCCGATCTTGTCCCCGCTCACGATTGCGGCCGGCTTGCCCGTCGTCAGACGCTCGCCATTTAAGAAGGTGCCGTTCAGTGCGCCGACTTCCTCGGAGATCAAAAAGCCGCCGTCCTGTCTGACGATGCGCGCATGCCTGCGCGAGATGGAGCGGCTGATGTCAACCTGGGTCAGGTCGATGTCGGGTCGGGTTCCGGTCACCGGATCGTAGCGGCCGATGATGGCGGTGTCCGCGATGATCGGGAAATGTCGTGTCCCGCCCTCGAGGACGAGAACGCCAAGCGCCCCCTCGGGCACCTCGACATCGTCGATCGGCTGCGGCACGGCCTGCACGCCGGATGATGGCGGCGCGTCCGGCGGCGGAGGTGGCGATTCGGTCGGACGGTCGGTGTCGACCGCGTCGGCGGCGATCCCGTCCTCCTTGGCTACGGCTCCGCCGCGCGAGAGGGTTTCGATCTTCCGTCCCGCCTCCTGGAGACGATTGCTCAGCTTGCGCAGCATGCGGACTGCGATCTCGATATTCCCCCGGATCATCTTGTCGAAGGTGGTGCTGTTGATCTCGATCAGTTCGCTGTTTTCGACCGCCTCGGCGCAGGCGGTTCGAGGCAGGCCCTCGAGCAGCGCGAACTCGCCGAAAAAATCGCCCTTCTCCATGATCGCGAGTTCCTGTCGTGTGTCGTTGAACTCCCGGAAAATCAACACGGAACCGGATTGCACGACAAACATCTCGCTCCCGAGATCCCCCTCGCGATAGATCAACTCCCCTTTCTTGCGTTTCACGATCAGATCTTTGAAAGGGTGGGCGCTCACGACGAAATCCCCTTGTGCAGCAGCAAGTTATGCTCACACAACCGGCGAGATGATAATGGAACGGCCGGAATGATGTCAACGTTGCGGCCGCACAGCCTGCTGCGGTGGACCCCGATCGCGCCCGCCGTCCGACCGTGACCGGAAATTGTGCAAACCGCTCTATCTCTTCTAACCACAAGAGGATTCGAATCCCGAGCGGCTATCATTCCACAGACTTTTTCACAGAGTTTGTGGAAATCATCGTGTTGTTCAGCTGCCGGAAATAATGTTTCCGTAGGTTTCGCGAACCTGTGCCCTATGTTTTTCGAATTCATCCCTCAGGGATTTCCCTGATGGCCGGACCGGATCGATCACCGTCGCGAGCTCAGCCAGTGGTTCGGGATCCTCGGGAAGATGCCCGGCAGGACGATCGTAAAGCAGTCTCATTCCATGCTCGAGCGAGCGGAGAAACAGGTATCCCTCGTACAGATGGCCGAGCTGTAATTCGGAGAGGTGTCCGAGGGTGTGAAGATGCGTCAGGAGGCGAAGGGTGTCCTTATCCGTGGGATTCGGTATTGCGTGACGGAGTCGCAGCACGTCGATTGAAAAATGGACGTCGAGGAGTCCACCTTCTCCCAGCTTGATACCGCCGGGCCCTGCCACCTCGTCCTGGATCCGCCGGCGCATGGCATCGATCGAGTCACCGATCTCGCGAGCGCCCATGGATCGAGCCCGCTCCAGAATCACACGCTCCACGGCTTCCACCGCCTGCCGGCCGAGGAGGGGGTCGCCGGCGACAGGTCGCGCCTTCAGGAAGGATTGCATCTCCCAGATCTCGGCGTCGTTCCGGAAGTATTCCACCAGCCCGTCCAAAGTCGGAACGAACTCACCCTCCCTTCCCGAAGGGCGCAGGCGGAGATCGACTTTGTAGAGCTGACCATCCCGACTGAGGGTTCCGAGAGTCCGCACGATCGCTTCGCACCAGCGTACGGCGGCGGGGCCCGATCCCCGGTCGCGGACGAAGACCAGATCGAGATCGGACCCGAAATCGAGTTCACGATACCCGAGCCGACCGAGCCCGAGCACGGTGAGACGCGGGCCCGCGGTGGGAGCTTTCGTGCGGGGCGTGAGTCCCTGACGCTCGAGATTCAGTACGGCTTCGAGAACCGCGTCGGCAAGGTTGGAGAGACTCTTGAGAGCCTGGCGTAAGGTCGACTGCCGATTGATATCTCGAAGCGCGATCATCGCCAGCTCCTCCTGCTGGCGGCGCCGCAGTACGGAGAGGCGGGCGGCCCGGGAACGTCCCGGTCGCACGGTCGGCTCGACGAGGCCGTGACGATAATCGTCCGCGGTCGTCGTCCGCACGACCCTGAGCCGATCTTCGAGCCTGCTGAGAATGAGCGGTTGTCGGATGAGAAGCCCGGCCAGCAGGTTGCTCCGCCCGAGGACCTGGACGATCGAACCGAGAATCTCACGGTGAGCCAGAAAGCGCTCCAGGGTTTCGGGATGGGAGGTGAGGGAGGCGATCAGCCGCTCGAGGTTTCCGAGCGCCCGTCGCGGATTCGGTGTCGACGCCGCCAGCTGCAGAAGGGCTGGTCCGGCCTTCCGGAAGACCGACCGACTCGACGAGAGCCCTGCCGCCTCCTGAAGACGGCGGCCGATCAGCTGCACCGGACGGAGGACTGCTTCGGCATCTTCGATCCCCGCGCGCCGCACGCGATTCGTAAGGGCGCCCTCATCGAGCTGATCGAGCCGGGCCTCATCGCTCTCCTCCCCGATCCGGGGCTGCGATGCGCTCGCGAAGACGGTGTCGTAGGCTGTGCGTATCACGGTCCGATGCCGATCCAGTGCTTCCGTCAGCGCAATTGCCGCTCCCCCGGGTGCCCCCTGGAGGGAACGCATCCGGCGTGCGAGCCGCTCGAGATCCCTTGAACCTGTGGGCAGGTTCGAGGTTTGTCGGTTGCGTCCGAGCTGGATCCGATGCTCGAGATCACGCAGAAAAACGTACGCCTCCCCGAGCGACGCGCACTCCGCGTAGCCGAGGAATCCCTTCTCCGCCAGACGATGGAGCGCCAGCAGCGTGTTTCCCTGGCGTACCCAGTGCTCCCGCCCGCCATGCCGGAGCTGGAGCGCCTGAACGGCGAACTCGATTTCGCGAATCCCCCCCCACCCCAGCTTGATATCGGTCCGGCTGCGCCCCTGCGCGCTCAAGCGCGCGTCGATCCGGTCCTTCATGGCGGCGATCTCGAGAGTCATATATGGATCGGGGTCGCGCCTGTAAATCAGCTCCTCGACCTCCGCCACGAAGCGCCGGCCGAGATCGAGATCCCCGGCTGCCGGCCGTGCCTTGCAGAGCGCCTGTCGCTCCCAATTCTCGGCCCAGTTGCGGTAGTAGGCGGTTGCCGCGCCTGTGGTCATGACGAGGTCGCCATCATGTCCGCCGGGACGAAGATCGAGATCGACCCGGAAGACCTGGCCCTCGGGCCCGCCCCCGGCGATCAGACGGGTGATCTCTGTGGCGAGGCGGGTGAAGAATTCCCGGTTCCTGATCCCCCCCTCCCCCTTTTCTCCCAGGCCCGCCGTTTCTCCGTCACGGCCGTAGAGATAGATCAGATCGATATCACTGCTGTAGTTGAGCTCTTCACCGCCCAGCTTCCCGAGCGCGATGATGGTGAAGCCGACCTCCTCGATCTGCCCCTGATCATCGCGACTCGTCGGTCGGCCATGCTGCGCCTCCAGTGCGGCGTGCGCCATTTGAACCGCCTTCTGGAGCAGAACGTCGGCGAGAAGCGACAGTGCGCGTGTGATCGCCGCCAGGTCTGCGGTGCCGAGCGCGTCGGCGAGTGCGATGCGCAGGTACTCGCGCTGCTTGAACTTTCTGAGAACGATCGAGTCGTCATCCCCCGCATGCAGAAGCTGGAAACGGGCCAGGTCCTCATCGAGGTCTTCGAGGGTGCGGGGGCCGTGGGCGGGGCCGCCCGAGGGCAGGACATCCAGAAAGTCGGGATTCTGGACGAGCAGACCTCCGAGGTAGGGGCTGAATCCGGCCAGGGTCAG
>JAZGDH010000409.1:0-4226 GCA_036477555.1 Acidobacteriota bacterium | reverse complement strand
CCGACGACGAGCACGTGATCGCCGAAGATGCTCTTGATCCCGTAGTGCAACAGGGCGAAGCCGGGAGGCTTGGTCCGGCCGTGCAGGCTCAGTCCAGGCTGCAGTCGTGTGTAATGGTGCAGGAACGCGGCGGCCGATTCGATGCGCGGGACATCGAAGATGACATCCTCACTGGGATACGTGAGAAATTCGCGTCCGGGCAGCGTTCCTTCCCGGACTGCGTGGACCGAGAACCAGAACGTGGCGGTGAACAGGAGCGCCGCGAGCAGCGACGGGGCGGGCCCGCGGCGGGCGAGCCGCGGGAGGAACAACACGACGGCGATGAGAATCAGGAGCGACGGCAGGACGAACCAGGAAAACGACGGGTCGAAGAAGCCGTAAACCGGAGTCAGTGGCGCCATATTCCGGTGGGGCGTCAGGATGTAGGTGGCGGGTCGCCAGAGGTGATGGAGCCCCCAGGCGATCCCCAGTGCGATCGTCGCGACCGTGAACGCGACGTAGAAAGCCACAGGCCTGCCGTGAAACCTGTCGGCGGCCGGAAGCGTAGAATCCTCGGAAGCGTCAGCGTGAATCATCGGTTTCGGGTCGGGCGGCGCCATGGTAGTCTGCCGGCACCATCACAAGTCAAGACGATCCGTGAGCTATCGACGGAGCGAGACGTTCGGGAGGAGATGAAAGGATGAGAAGCCACGAAGTCGATTATCGGATCATCGGCGACGATCTGCAGATGGTCGAGGTGGAGCTCGATCCGGGCGAGACGGTCATCGCCGAGGCCGGATCGATGAATTACATGGAGGAGGGGATCACCTACGAGGCGAAGATGGGGGACGGCTCCAAGCCCCGGGAAGGGGTGATGGACAAGCTCCTCAGCGTGGGGAAGCGTGTCCTGACCGGCGAGTCGATCTTCCTGACCCATTTCTCCAATCAGGGATCGCGCAAGCGCTGCGTGACCTTTGGAGCTCCATACCCGGGTAAGATCGTTGCAATCGATCTGACCAAGCTCGGTCAGGAGATCATCTGCCAGAAGGACGCCTTTCTCGCCGCCGCCCTGGGAACCGAGATCACGATTACTTTCTCACGCCGTCTGGGCGCCGGGTTCTTCGGCGGCGAGGGATTCATTCTACAGAAGCTGCGTGGTGACGGGATGGCGTTTCTCCACGCGGGGGGGACCGTGGTCGAGCGCAAGATCCAGAACGAGAAGCTGAGAATCGACACCGGCTGCGTCGTCGCCTTTACTCCCGGCCTCGACTATTCGATCGAGCGGGCCGGAAATCTCAAGTCGATGTTCTTCGGCGGCGAGGGGTTCTTCCTGGCGACGCTCTCCGGCGTCGGGACGGTCTGGCTGCAGAGCCTGCCATTCTCCCGCCTGGCCGATCGGATCATCGCGCACGCGCCACGGGCGGGTGGTTCGCGGAAGGGTGAGGGATCGATCCTGGGTACACTCGGCAACCTGATGGGCGATTGAACGGCCGCACGAGAAGACTAATCGTAATCGGCGCTGCGGTACTCTGGGGTGAAGGTGAAGAGCGGGGCAACGAGGTCGCGTTGATGAGGCCGAAGCTACGCCACCTGGTCAGCCTGCTTGGAGTGGATCTCGTGTACGCGGGAGACAAGGAAGGTCATCATTTGAGCCTTGCTCATGAAGGAAACAATTCCGAACTTGTGAAGGAGGTCGTGAGCGGCATGCACAGAAATGACTTCGCTCATGATCAGGATCGGAATGTTCTTCACACGGGGATCCTGCCTGATCTCCCGGACAAATTGGAAGCCGGTCATCTTCGGCATGACGAGGTCGAGAACGATCAGGTCCGGATGTTCGTTGTGGGTCAGGACGAGTGCCTGCTCGCCATCCTCCGCCTTCAGTACGTCATAGCCGGCGTCGGTCAGAAGTCCTCCCGCTATGGTGCGTATCGTCGCTGCGTCATCGACCACGAGGATCTTCACTTGTTGTCCTTGCGAAGCTAAAGCTACGAGATCCCAAGATAATGCCCTCTCGGACCGAATGCCACGGATGAAGACGATTCTGGTGAGTGACGAGAAATGGCACGGAGAGGCGGCCGCGATCCGTTGCCTGACGGGCGGATCAGCGCTCCCGATCGATCCTTCCGGCGCCGCCTGGTCCGCGGGGGTCGGCCGCCGCCTCGGTCGAGCCGTCCGCATATGACCGGACGGCATTGACCTCCCCGATGCGCCAGCCGCTGACACGCAGCTCGTGCCCCAGTCCCCTCAAGGCGGCCTGCGTCTCTTCGGTGAAGGCTCCCGCCTCCAGCGCGATCTCATCCGGGCGCCACTGGTGATGGAAGCGAGGGTGCTCGATCGCTTTCTGGAGAGGCTCGCCATCGACGATCAGACGCAGGAGAACTTGTGCGGTGGCGGTGGGGATGCGCGATCCACCGGGTGATCCGATGGCAATCCCTTCCGCCCCACGCCAGGCGATCGTGGGGCTCATCGACGACAGCATGCGCGCCCCCGGACGCACTGAGTTCGCGTCCCCCTGGATCAGGTTGAACATATTGGGCCGATCGGGCACCGTCGTGAAATCGTCCATCTCGTTGTTCAGAAGAAAGCCGGCCTCCGGCACCAGGAGGCTGCAGCCGAACCATCCGTTGAGGGTCGTCGTCAAGGAGACCATCCCTCCGGAGCCGTCGACGACGCTGAGGTGGGTGGTCTCTCCAGACTCCTCGCGGAGGCCGCCTGGCCAGGCCCGAATCCCGGCCGATGGGGTCGCGCTGGACCGATCGATCGCTCCAGCGCGTCGAGCCAGCCAGGAGGGATCGAGAAGATGGTCGGCGGTCGCCCGTGTCGTCTCGGGGGCGCCAAGCATGAAACGATCGGCGTAGGAGCGCCTCCAGGTCTCGACCAGAAGGTGGGCCCGCTCGACTTCGTCGGGTGGGAGATCGGCCCAGTCGAGCCGTTCGAGTATCTGGAGAGTCTGTCCGAGAATAATACCCCCCGAAGATGGGAGAGGCATGGAGGCGAATGTCCAGCCCAGGGCCTGGAACCGAACCGGCTCGCGCCAGACCGGGCGGTAGGCCGCGAGGTCCGCGGCGGTCATGATCCCGCCGTGCGCGGTCGAGGCCCGCTCGATTGCGGTCGCCAGCTCCCCTTCGACGATCGCTTTCGGACCGAGCCGCCCAAAGGCGGCGAGCGTCTTCGCGAGCTCGGGGATCCGGATGATCTGGCCGGTCTCGGGAATCTTGCCCCCGGGAAGCCAGACGGCTGCGGATCCCGGGAAGCGAGCCAGGTCCTCCTGCTTCCATTCAAGCGCGTTGACGAGACGCGGGGTGGCCGGGAATCCATCACGTGCCAGACGCACGGCCGGTTCGACGATCGCTTCCCATGGAAGCTCCCCGAACCGACGGTGCAATGCGTACAGGCCGGCGGGTGAGCCGGGCACCCCGGCCGCCAGCGGCCCGAACCTCGAAGCCCTGTCGATCGGCTCGCCATCGGGGCCGATGTACATCTCGCGCCGGGCAGCGGCCGGGGCGGTCTCACGAAAATCGAGCGCCGCCACCTCCTCTCCCATACGCACCACGGCGAATCCGCCACCACCCAGATTGCCTGCTTGTGGGTGAACGACCGCCAGGGCCAGCGCTACGGCGACCGCCGCGTCGGCTGCATTCCCGCCGGCCCCCAGGATCTGCAGCCCGATCTCGGTGGCTGCAGGCTCCGCCGAGGAAACGGCGCCGTCCCCGCCGGGAAGGGCGCCAGGATGGCGGCGCGCCGTGTTCAACGCACAGGCGGTCAGCGTGCCGAGTATGAGAGCGCCAACCGCCAGAATCCTCGAAAACCCGAACAATCGCATCACGGCTCCTGATCGAGGGTACAGTTTGCCATACCATGCCACCCGGACGCCAAAGGGGGCCGCATCGGGGTGGCGGGCAACAGAAGCGAGGGCCAGAATTGATGCCCTGAGGATAGGCGCCCGGCCCTGGCGTGGGGAATGTGGGCTAATAGTCCTTACCCAGGACCCCAGATTTCTTCAGTTGCCTTTCGAGTTTTTCGAGCCTCGTGTAAGCAGTTGCACCCAACCCCATTCCAATAATCCCAAATGTCATTCCAATAATCCCGAAAGTTTCCATCCCGCTTCCTCCTTTGATGTGCAGGCCAAAAGAGATGCTGCAGAGATCCTAGTGCAAACAACACATGCGTCCTCGGTAGCACGACAGATCAATAGCGGCAAGTGACGATCATTATTGGATGATAGGATCGGGCCAGTCTACGAG
>JAZGDH010000408.1:0-2231 GCA_036477555.1 Acidobacteriota bacterium | reverse complement strand
TGAAAATCTCCGACCGGATCGTGGTGCTGAACTTCGGCGAGATGATCGCCGAGGGGGTGCCGGAAGAGATCCAGTCGAATGAGCGCGTGATCGAGGCCTATCTCGGCAGCGAAGACGTTTCGATCGGACTGTAGACCATGACCGCGTTGCTCAGCATATCCGACGTCGAACTCTACTATGACCACGTCTATGCGCTGAAAGGCGTGTCGGTCAGCGTCCATGAGGGGGAGACGGTGGCGTTGATTGGGGCGAACGGCGCGGGCAAGTCCTCGATACTGCGGGCGATCACCGGGCTCGCGCCGATCCGTTCGGGTGAAATCCAGTATGACGGGCGGCGGATCGACGGGGTCGCCTCGGACGAAATCGTCAAGATGGGCGTCGCCATGGCGCCCGAGGGGCGGCGGGTCTTCCCCTACATGTCGGTCAGGGACAATCTTCTCATGGGCGCCTTCGCGCGGACCGACAAGGCGGGGATCGCCCGGTCGCTCGAAATGGTGCTCGGCCGCTTTCCGCGGCTGAAGGAGCGCTATTCCCAGGCCGCCGGGACCATGAGCGGCGGCGAGCAGCAGATGCTGGTGATCGGCCGCGCGCTGATGGCCAAGCCGCGCTTGCTGCTGCTGGACGAGCCCTCGCTCGGCCTCGCGCCGAAGCTGGTGCAGGACATCGCCCGCTCGATCGTCGCCATCAACCGTGACGAGAAGGTGAGCGTGCTGCTGGTGGAGCAGAACTCCCGCATGGCGCTGCGCATCTCGCACCGGGCCTATGCGCTCTCGACCGGTTCGGTGGCGCTGGCGGGCGAGTCGAAGGCGCTGTTGCAGGACGAGAGGGTGAAGAAGCTGTATCTCGGCGGAGAAGTCTGATGCGCCTGCTGATTGTCAACCCCAATACCACCGCGTCGATGACCGCGAAGATCGCGGCCGCCGCGCGCGCCGTGGCGCGGGAGGGGACGGAGATCGTCGCCACCCAGCCCGCGGACGGCCCCGCCAGTATCGAGGGCTTTTACGACGGCGCCCTCGCCGCCCCCGGCGTCCTGCGCGAGATCGCGGCCCATCCGGAGGCCGACGCGGTGATCATCGCCTGTTTCGACGATACCGGCCTCGACGCGGCGCGGTGCGTTACGGAGGCGCCGGTGGTCGGCATCGGGGAGGCGGCGTTCCATATGGCGAGCATCTTGTCCAACAAGTTCTCCGCCATCACCACGCTCAGCTGCTCGGTTCCCGTCATCGAGGCGAATCTCGCGCGTTATGGGCTGAACGCGCGCTGTGTGCGTGTGCGCGCGACCGAAATCCCGGTGCTTGATCTGGAGAACGAAGATTTATCCACGATCGATCGGATCTCGGCGGAAATCGAGGCGGCGATCAAAGAGGACGGCGCCGAAGCGATCGTTCTCGGCTGCGCCGGCATGAGCAACCTGATGGACCGGTTGAGCGCGGAACACGGCGTCCCGGTGCTCGACGGCGTCGCCTGCGCCACGACGCTGGCCGAGGCGATTGTATCCTGCGGGCTCAAGGCATCGAAATCCGGCGGCTACGCCCCGCCGCGTCTCAAGAAAACCTGAACGCCCAGTCGACGAACTGCGCTGACGAAGCGCAGTGCGAAACGCCACGGACCAACCTCGCTTTACCGGGGTTCTGGCTCCGATCACATCTGCCGCCGGCGGAGTTCGAGGGAGGTCTCCTTCGCGGACTGGAACGACGATCAGGGGCGGGAGCTTGACGCGGAAGTTCAACGATCCGCGCACTGATGAAAACCAACGGATGTAGTTCCCGTGCCCGGCGCTCCTCGGCCCGCCGCCGCGCGCCCCGTGGAAGCGGCACACCGACCAACCCCGGACGGCGGGAGCCTGGCATGGCTTGCCGGTCCGCTTCAGATCCCTGCCAACAATTCTGCAACCTCCCTGTTGTCTGTCGAGCAATCTCGCTCGGCGATTACCAGAAGATCGCCTGAGTGTCGGCTTTTGAGGTTCATTTCGACCGTCCCACCTATCTGCCGAACGTCCGTCTTGGGGCTAAAGGGTGAGTAGCCTAAATCGCCGACGGCAACCTCGACATCCGCCACACGGTCGGACCTCTCCATTTTTTGAAGGTCGCAGTTCCATCCTAAGGCAGACATCTGGCAATCAGACGCATTCAGAGCCAGCCTCTTACGGCGGCTATGTCGGGGTATGGCACAATTGCGGAAGTTCGACAACCGGGGGTGGCAGGTCCGCTTGCGGGCACTTTCCCGACGTC
>JAZGDH010000407.1:0-3856 GCA_036477555.1 Acidobacteriota bacterium | reverse complement strand
GAGGTACGCCCGGTACGCCGCCCGGAAGGATTCCGCGCCCCCCGAGCGGCCGCTGCAGGTAATAGGCCCCGATCTGGATCGCCATCCGGCCCGCGACCTCGCTCATCGGGATCAGCAGAGGGAGACTTCCGCCCTCGTCCTCGATCGTCTCATAGGCGACGGCTGTGATTCCGGAGCTCAGTAAGCCCTTTGTCAGATCGGGCTGCGGGGCGAGGTGCAGGAAGGTGAAGAGCACCTGCCCCTCGCGGAACATCGGGAGTTCCTGCGTCTGGGGCTCCTTCACCTTCATGATGAGGTCGGCCCGGCGGAACACCGCGGCGGCATCCCTCACGACGATCGCGCCTGCCGATTCATACGCCTCGTTGAGGATACCGCTCCCCGTTCCGGCGCCATCCTCGATCAGAACCTGATGGCCCGACTCGACGAGCGCACGGGCGCCGGCGGGGACGAGGCTGACCCTGAATTCGTTATCCTTCGTTTCCTTCGGAATCCCGATCTGCATCGTCTCGGCCCGCCTGCGTTCGGATCAGTTGTTGTCGATCTGCGCCTTCTGGAGCTTGGCGGAGTAATCCACATACACCGATTTCCATTCAGAGAAGATTTCGATCGCCGTGGTCGCCGAGCCCTCGCGGTACCCGTTTCCGGTCTGCTTCACCCCGCCGAAGGGCATGTGTGTCTCGGCGCCGATGGTGGAGGAGTTGACGTAGGCGATTCCGGTCTCGAGATCGCGCACGGCGCGAAACGCGCGATTGATGTCCTGGGTGTAAATCGAAGACGACAGACCATAGACCGTATCGTTGGCGATCTCCAATGCATCATCCAGCCCGTCGGCCGCCAGCACGCAGACCACGGGACCGAAAATCTCCTCGCGGGCGATTCGCATGCCCGGCGCGACCTTCGTGAAGATCGTCGGCTCGAAGAAGAACCCGCGGCCGAACTCTCCTTTCGTCATCCGCACTCCCCCGAGTACCGGATCGGCTCCCTCGTCCCGACCGATCTGCACGTATTCCATGACTTTCTTGAGCTGCGCCTCGTTGACGAGCGGCCCCACCTGAACCGACTCATCGATCCCGTCACCAACTTTAAGACTCTCCGCTCCTTCGACGAGGCGCGCCACGAATTCGTCATGAACCTTCTTGTGCACGATGATACGGCTCGTGGACGTGCACCGCTGACCCGCCGTGCCGAAAGCGCCCCACAGCGCCCCCTCGATGGCGAGATCGAGCCGGGCATCATCCATCACGATCATGGCGTTCTTTCCGCCCATCTCCAGCGAAACCTTCTTGAACGTCTCCGCGCAGGCAAGGCCGACTTCCCGGCCCGATTCGGACGAGCCGGTGAACGAGATTAGAGCGATATCGGGATCGCGGGTGAGCGCTTTGCCCACCGTGGCGCCGTCACCGGTCACGTAGTTCACGACACCCCTCGGGATCCCGACCTCCTGGCACAGCTTGACGAGGTGGTAAGCCGAGAGCGGAGCATCGCTCGCCGGCTTCAGGACGACGGAGTTGCCGCAGACCAGGGCCGGAATCAACTTCCATGAGGGGATGGCGATGGGGAAGTTCCAGGGGCTGATCAGGCCGCACGGGCCGATCGGAACGCGCATCGTGAAGCAGGCTTTGTTCGGCAGTTCGGAGGGGGTCGTGAACCCGTGCAGCCGGCGACCCTCGCCGGCCACGTGATAGCAGACGTCGATCGCCTCCTGGACGTCGCCGCGCGCCTCCTTGATCGGCTTGCCCATCTCGCGCGTCATCGCGCGGGCGTACTCCTCTTTGCGGCGGACGAGGATCTCGCCCATCCTGAACAGATATTCGGCGCGCTTCGGCGCCGGCGTGTGACGCCACCGTCGATAGGCTCGGGCGGCGGCTTCGATCGCCCCCCGCACATCCTCTTCCCCCGAGCGCTGGAAGATACCGACCACTTCGGATCGATCGGCCGGGTTTCGGTCCTCGATCGCATCCCCCGAGGTCGACTCGACCCACTCACCGTCGATGAAATTCCTGTAGGACTTGGGCTCGGGCATTCGGATCCCCGCTGGCCTCCGAGGCGGGCAGTAGCGAAAAGTCTTTTGCTGCCTATCTGATAGGTGAGGATGCTAGCAGAGCGAGAGATCGCTTGTCAAGAATTCGCCATGCCGCTGCGATCCTGCTGCAGCGGCATGGGCCACATTGTGGTAAAAGGAAGTTACCCAGCAGCCGGTGATTCGCCGAAGTCTCTTTTCTCGCAGATCTAAGGTGGGATTGTGTTGGTGGGAATGGAGTGAAGGGTTTCTTCCACCGGCTGCTGGGATGACTTTCATTTCCCTCTCCTGCAGGACACCGTTCACCGATCTCCTACGCCGGGACCGACTCTCCGGTTCCCGGCTCTCTTTGCTTTTAGCAATCCTCATGCCGGTCTGAGGGTGGACACCGTTTTCTCGATAACTGCGTCGGGGGCGCCTTCTGGACGGCACCACCCCGCCCGCCGTGCGTCATTCAATACGGTCACCGCGTCATCGCGGCGGGACACAGGGAGCAGAGGCCGTTCGGAACCGGACACCGTCCAAGCCGCTCAGGAACTATTCCGACTCACCCCGATCCCGTAGCACAGCCTGAGGCAGAGCCTGGTGACGCCGATCTCCAGTTTCGGGTCCTCGATGGAGCCGGAGCGGCACATCGCCAGGAGACGTTTCGCCTCGAGGACTCCGGTCCCCGCGTCCCCCTCGTTCACCGACCCATCGGATGGAGGCTCGACCGCGTCGGCCGGATCGACCTCGCACGCTCTGAGATGAATCTTCTCGGTCGACTGGCCGTGGGACGGGAAAAAACCTGCGCCGAGGGAGATCAGCCTTCCGTATCGCGGACGCAACCCGGTCTCCTCGAAGAGCTCGGCGCGCGCCCGGCGATCGATGCCGCTCCGGCCACGATCCCCCGGCTCGATGCTCCCGGCAACCGCCTCGACGATCCGGGTGTAGCAACGTCGATCGCGCAGCGGCGGGCGGAGAGCGGCGCGCCGGAGCAGTCCCGGACGGAAGGCGATTTTATGGACAATCATCAGCCGCGGGTGGCGTGCTATGAAGAAGAAGGGGATGATGGCAACGGCGTCGACACCCCTCCGGTGCAACACCTCGAACCTGTAAGGACGTGACACCCTGCCGTCTTCATAGCGATTGCGGACCATGAAGCGCTCGAGGGTCAGGAATCCGGGTCCCGCCGGGGAGAGCCTCTTCACGATGCGCAGGCCGCGCACCCTGCGGGTCACGGCCGGCAGGTTATTCCAGAAGCTTACGGACCTCTTTGAGCTTCGAGGCGACCTCGCGGTAGTTGGAGTCGACGCCGTAGACTTCGGTGAAGGACTGGAGCGCTTTCTGATAGTCGCCCTGCTCCTTGTAAACCTCCCCGATATCATAGCGCAGCCCGAGCGACTCGTGTTCGCCCACGTCGGGTGAATCGAGCCCCTTCCTGTACCATTTCAGGGCCAGCTCCGGCATCCCCTTGTCGCGGAAGCAGAGCCCCAGGATCCCGCAGCACTCGACGATCCGCTGGGTGTCCCTGGCAGCGAACTGGAATTCGCCAATCGCCTCGTCGACGAGCCCCATCTCGCGGTATGCAATACCGAGGTTGTAGTGGGTTTCGTAGTCCTCCGCATCGACCTGCTGCTCGACACCCTTCTTGAACGCCTTGAAGATCTCCTCCAGGCTGACACCGGGGCCATCGAGCGGATCCGGCTGCCCCTCGACCGCCACCTGCGCTTCCGACAGACTCTTGTCCAGCTCGGAGGCCAGATCGAAGAAGTCCCCGTCCGCCTCCTCGCCGCTCGTTTCCTCGACCCTGAACACCGGCGTCGCCTTCGTGCCTTTGGGGACTGGAGCCTCCAA
>JAZGDH010000406.1:0-8213 GCA_036477555.1 Acidobacteriota bacterium | reverse complement strand
CTTCCGGGGCCGCGGCTGCAGCTGTTGACGCATCGCCTGTTCCCGCGAAGGCATCCTCGACTGAGATGCCGAGCCCTTCCAGATCGGGCATTTCATCGTCGACCGCCGGGGGCACCGGGGATTCCGCCGGTTCTCCGGTGCCCGGATCCGGACCGGCCGCCGGCGGAGACGGAACGATCGGCGCAGCTGCATTCTTCGCCGCGGGATCCGGATCCTGGTCGATCGATGCCATCGGATCAGGTTCTGCTTCCGGCGGCGCGTCGGAGAAGGCGGCATCGAGCGCCGCGCGTGCCGTCACATCCTCCTGAGACGCGGCGGCATCGCCGTCGGCCAGGCGAGAATCATCGGTCAGCTCGAACGCCTCGTCTCCAGTGACCGACGCAGGGGCGATCCCTTCGCCCGGCGTCGGAGGCGCAGCGGGAGCTTCCGGCTGGTCGGGTGCGGACGGTTCAACCACCGACGGCTGCCCGGCAGGTTCCGGTCCGGCCGCACTGCCCGCCAGCGGGCCAAGGTCCTTGAGTTCGTCGGCGTTCAGCTTGACGGTCATCTCACCGAGCTGCTCGGCGGCACGCTCGAGGTTGGTTCCGATCCGGGTCCGGACCTGCGCGAGGAGCTCGCCCGCCTCCTGATGGTTTGCATCCAGCGCCAGCACCTTCTGACACTGCACCTCGGCCTCTGCGAAGCGCTCCTGCTGGACCAGTTCGCGCGCCAGGGTGAAATGTTCATTGACGAAGGGGGCCGATTCGTGCGCCTGCTGCACCTCTTCGAGCAGCTTCCGGACCTCCTCCGAGTCGGGATGCTGTGGAGCCAGTCCGCGCGCCCCTTCCAGGGCTTCGGCATACTTGCGCTCGGAGAGGAGCTGGTGGACCCGGGCAATGCCCAGATCGAGGTGTGCCTCCATTTCCTCGGGGGAAAGGTCGAGGGGACCCGCGTCTGCACCGTCCGCGGGGACTACGGCCTGTTCCTCCGCTCCTCCCTCCGCCGGTGGCTCCCAGTCGGCAAGCAGGAGGGTGGCCATCCGGATCCCTTCCTGCGCCTTCTGACTGGCAGGATCGACCGTCAGCGCCGCTTTCCAGGCGCCAATCGCACCCTTGTATTCTCCGTTGTGATAGAGGGACGAGGCTTTTGTGAGAAGTTCCTGGAGTTTTTCGTCGTCGATCACTTCACGACCCCCGGACGGACTGCTCCCCATTCCACCCTCTTCAATTTATGTCCGTGCCGGGGGAAGTCAAAGGGACCGAAACGTTTACGTATGCCCGGAGGAGCCGGCGCCGGGCTCAGGACCGGTGGAGAGTAGGAAATGTCAATCCTCTGACGGGGACCGCCGATTCGGCTTAACCGGCTGCAGGAAAAGCGCTTTGGGAGAGTCCGCCGGATGGCGGGGCATCGGTCAATGGGGGGGTCAGGAGGAGGGTGAGGTTCCGGCGGTGCGTGCCTGCTCGATGGCGTCCTTCAGCATCGGGATCCCCTCGTAGTGGGGGTTCAGCTTTTCCAGCTGGGTGACCGCCTCCGAGGCCGCGCCGAAATCCCCCTTGTCGCGCAGGCTCACGAGACCGATGTAGAGCCACGTCTCCCAATGCTCCGGGTTATCGGTGAGAGCGCTGCGGAACTCGGTCAGCGCATCGTCGACCCGGTTGAGCTGATACAGACAGACGGCGTATTCGTGTCGTATATGGGCTTCCCCGGGCACCAGCTCGAGCGCCCGCGAAAAGTAATCGATCGCGCGATCACACATGTTGACCTCGGCGTAGAGGCTTGCGAGGCGCGCGAGCGCCTTCTGGTCTTTTGGATCGCGCTCGATCGCCTCCTTGAGGCTCACGATCTCTCCGGTCACCTGCTGCATCAGCGCCTCCCCGTCCAACCCGCCCGGTGCCGCGGACGACGGGCTGGCGGACGACATGCCCATGTTGCCCGCCGCCGGAACCGGGGCGGCACGCTGGACCAGCCCGTCGTCGTAAATGCCGTAGGCGACGATGTAGCCGATCACGAAGCCGAAGAGCAGGCCGAAGGCGAGGAAGCGCAACTGATCTCGATTCACGGCGCGCACGCTACCACACGGGTTGAAGCGATTCAAGGCGGCGCGGCGTGTGCTATAGTCCGCCGCGTGACGTTCGACACTCCGGCCAGCCGCCGCACTCGCGTCGTCCCGCAGGAGCGGATCGCAATCGTCACCGGCGCCGTGCTCGTCGGCGCCTTCGTGTTCAGCGCCCTTCTCGGTCCACTCCTTCTGGCGACGCTCGGATACGATCCGTATCTCCAAGTTACATCGCGATCGATCACGCCACCGACCCCTCCCGATCGCGAGCACCCTTTCGGCACCGATGCGCTCGGACGGGATCAACTTGTCCGACTGGTTCATGGCGCGCGCATCTCTCTTCAGGTCGGTTTTCTGGCGGAGGGGATCGCGCTTCTGATCGGGGCCACGATCGGGGCGATCGCGGGATATATGGGAGGACGCGTCGACACCATCCTGATGCGCCTGGCCGATCTCCTGTTTGCGTTTCCGACGCCACTCGTCGCCCTGGCGATCATTGCGGCCGTTCCCGAGCCGGGGCAGGTTCCGATCCTGCGCCACCTCCCGCAGCCCTCGGTGGGGGTCGTCTTCATTGTGCTGGGGGCGATCGGATGGGCCGGGATCGCGCGCCTGGTGCGCGGCGAGATTCTCAAGATCCGCGAACTGGAGTTCGCGCAGGCCGCCACCGCGATCGGCGCGGGCGGGGCACGCGTCATCCTGCGCCATCTTCTTCCGGCGACGCTTGGACCGCTGATCGTCGTCGGCACCCTCGGGGTCGGCGGAAATATCCTGATGGAAGCATGGCTTTCATTCCTCGGCGTCGGAGCTCGGCCGCCACTCCCGTCGTGGGGGACGATGGTGACCGAGGGACAGGCCTATTTCCTGACGCGTCCGTGGGTCTGCATCGTGCCGGGGCTCGCGATCCTGCTGGTCGTTCTGGGATTCAATCTGCTTGGAGACGGTATCCGCGACCGGCTCGACCCGAGGCGGCGGCCGGCCGTCATCTGATGGAGCCGCATCATGATTATTGAGATGGTCCACCGAACCGTTTTCCCCGGGGTGGCGCAGCGTCCCGAACGCGGCCCCACGCAATACACGCGGACGCTCCTGGTCCTGTGCGGGCTCGTGCTCCTCGCCGGTCTCTCATGCGGCGGCGAGCGCGGTGTCCCCCCCGCCGGGAGCGTCGAACAGGTTTATCGATTTCGCCTGCGCGAGGATCCGCCGACCCTTGATCCACACCTGGCGATTGATCAACTGTCGGAGGCGGTCCTGATGGGCCTTCATCGCGGACTGGTGGAACTCGACCCGGGAACTCTTCAGGTTCTACCGGCCGTCGCCTCCTCCTGGACGATCTCCGGTGATCGCAAGACCTACACGTTCGCGCTACGCGACGATGTCCTCTTCCACAATGGCCGCAAGGTGATCTCTTCCGACGTCGAGTACTCGCTGCTTCGAGTGTTGCGCAAGGAGACGCAGGCTCCCCGCCGTTTCCTGCTCGATCCGATCGAAGGTGCTTCGGCATTCACGGAGGGGAAGAGCGACGGGGTCAGCGGGATCTCCACTCCGGACGAACAGACGGTCGTCATCCGGCTCGAGCGGCCGCATGGCCCGTTTCTCAGCCAGCTCACGATGCTCGTCGGTGCGATCGTGCCGCGTGAGATATACGATGATCCGGCGCAGGACTACCTGCGCGCGCCGGTCGGGTGCGGGCCGTTCCGGTTCGAGGTGTGGCAGCAGTCTCATTTCATCGAGATGAGGGCCTTCGACGGCTTCTTCGGCGGGCGCCCCACGCTCGATCGTGTCATCGTGCGCATCATCGAGAATCACCAGAGCGCGTTTCAGGAGTATCTGGCCGGCGGCCTCGACAGCCTCGATGAGGTTCCCACGGATGAGGATGCGCCATGGTGGCCGGAGATCGAACCTCAGATTTACAGATATGCGATGCTCGGCACCGGCTTCCTCGGATTCAACCACGACCTGCCGCCGTTTAGCGGCAATGCCGCGCTGCGCAAAGCGCTGAACTATGCGGTCGACAAGAAGTACCTGTGGGGGGTGCTGATGGGGGGCGGCAATATCCCGGCGAATTCGCTCCTGCCGCCCGGTGCGCCGGCTTACGATCCGGATCTGCCCGGGTTCCCGCACGATCCGGAGGCGGCCGCCCTCCTGCTGCGCGAGGCCGGTTACCCCGGTGGTGAGGGGCTGGATCCGATCGCTCTCTGGATCAACACGAGCGAGGATAACCGCAAGATCGCACAGCAGATCCAGGCCGATATCAAGAAGATCGGCGTGGAACTCGAGATCCGCGAGGTCGACTGGGCAGCTTACCTCGCAGCCGTCGAAGGGACGGTCGATCAACCGGGACAGGCCCAGATGTTCCGACTCGGCTGGTATCTCGACTATCCGGATCCCGATGCCATTCTCAGGCCGCTGCTGCACTCCGCGAATACCGGCCCCGCGGGGAATTACGCCCGCTACCACAACCCTGAGGTCGACAGGCTGATCGATGAGGCGCTCGATCTGACCGACCCGGCGGCGCGCGAGGAGCGCTACCGGGAGGCGGAACGGATCGCGATCATGGAGGATGCCGCGCTGCTGCTGCTTAATTTTTACGAGGAGAGCACCCTGTTCAAACCGTACGTCGGGGGGATCGTGACGACCCCCATGGGCGAATTCCGCATCCCGCTCGAGCGCCTGAGGATCGAGCCGCGACCCTCCTGATTCACGCCGCCGCGATGCGCGGCGCCCTTCGAGGCGATCGATGTCGAGCTACATCGTCCGACGTCTTCTCAGCCTGGTCCCCGTCCTGCTCGCGGCGGCGACAATCGTCTGGATCTGCGTCTTCCTGCTTCCCGGCGACCCGGCCCGCCTGATCGCCGGCGGGCTGAGCGCCGATCCCGAGGTGTTGGAGTCGATCCGGGAGGAGTGGCATCTCGACGCCTCGCCGATCGCGCAGTACGCCATTTACATCGGCAAGCTGGTGCGCGGGGACCTGGGCACCTCGTACATTCAGCACCGGCCGGTTATCGAGATCATCGGCGAACATCTGCCCGCCACGATCATCCTCGCGACCGCCGCGATCCTGATCTCGTCCACGTTCGGTCTGTTCCTCGGAACGCTGGCCGCCTTCTATCGCGGCCGGCTCATCGATTCCGGTGTCCTCGTGCTGGCGCTTCTCGGCAGCTCGACGCCGGTCTTCTGGCTCGGCCTGATGCTCATGCTTCTGTTCGCCGCCAAACTTTCCTGGTTCCCGGTCCTCGGCTACGGGATGGACGGAGCGGTTCTGCCGATCCTGGGAATCCGGCTGCCGGAATGGGACCATCTGGTTCTGCCCGCCGTCACGCTCTCGCTGGTTTCGCTCGGGTCGATCGCTCGACTCACGCGGGCCAGTCTTCTGGAGACCGGGCAGGCCGACTATTTGAGAACCGCATCCGCGAAAGGCGGATCGACGTTCAGGATCTTCGCGCTGCACGCACTGTCGAACGCCCTCATTCCTGTGGTTACGGTCCTCGGCATCGACTTCGCCGGGATGCTGGGAGGCGCGGTCGCCACCGAGTACGTCTTCGCATGGCCCGGGCTGGGCAAGGCGATCGTCCGGGGAATCGCGCTTCGGGATCTCCCGCTGGTCGAAGGGGGTGTCCTCGTGCTCACCACGGTATTCGTCCTGGTCAACCTTCTCGTGGATCTCTCCTACACCTGGCTCGATCCGCGCATTCAGCTCGACGTCCGGCGCTGAATCGATCGCAGCAGAAGCCTGGTGAGGAATGCGGGCTAGAATGTTCACCGGAGGGAGAACCGGGCCATGCCGATCGACACGAAGGGAACGGGCGGGGCGTCTCCGGATAACCTGTTCGGCGCCGACTGCGAGCGCCTGGCCGGGGTGCTCGAGCCGCTGGGCGCACGCCCCTTCCACTCCCGTCAGCTGTACCGCTGGATGTACGCCCGCCGCGCCACCGACTTTGCGTCGATGACCGATCTGCCCGCGAGCATGCGGGAGGCCCTGTCGGCCACATGCCGGGTGTCATGGCCGGAGATCACGTCGGTGCGTGAGTCGGCGGACGGCTCCCGCAAATACCTGCTGACTCTCGGCGACGGCCGGCAGATCGAGGCGGTTTACATCCTTTACGGCGAGCGGGTGACGCTCTGCCTCTCCTCTCAGGTGGGATGCCCTCTCGCCTGCCGCTTCTGCCTTACCGGAACGATGGGGCTGGTCCGCAACATGGACGCCGGGGAGATCATCGGGCAGGTGGCGACGATCGCGCTTGACCGCGGGATCGATCCCGCGCGGGTACGGCTCGTCTTCATGGGGATGGGCGAGCCGCTGAACAACTACGATGCCGTGCTGCGCGCCTTCCGAATCCTGGTCGACCCTGACGGATTTGCCATCCCTCCGCGCCGCGTGACGCTGTCGACCGCCGGCCTCGTGCCCGGGATCGAACGGCTCGCCGGCGAGAACCCCAGGCCGAGGCTCGCCGTCTCCCTCGCTGCATCGAATGATGAACTGCGGAATGATCTGATCCCGATCAACAGGAAGTACCCGCTCGACAGTCTGATGAAAGCCTGCCGTCGTTATCCGCTGGGACCACGCGATCGCGTGACCTTCGAATACGTGCTGCTCGCGGGGGTGAACGATGCGGATGCGGACGCCGATCGGATCGCACGGCTCATCCACAGTATGCGGGCCAAGGTGAATCTCATCCCGTATAACGAGACCGGCATCTCGGATCTGAAGACTCCGCCCGAGGAGGGCGCCGCCCGGTTTCGCGCTCGTCTGGAGCGCCGCGGCGTGTTGAGCACCATCAGGTGGAGCAAGGGGCGGGACATCGGGGCGGCCTGCGGGCAGCTGGTGAGCCCCCCGAAACCGTCGTCCTGACGCGTATTCCCGGGACGGGTCCCGGGCGGCTTCTCAGGCCCCCTCCGGAGCCCCGAGCGCTTCGCGCAATGATCGTGCGACCGCGGCCGGATCCTCGGCCCCGGTGAAGGCCGAGATGGCCGCGATGCCGGCGAGCGGTATCCCGGCCAATTCCCCGACCGTGGCGCCGTTGATCCCGCCGATTGCCCAGACCGGCAGCCTGATCGCGGAGACCACCTTGCGCAGGGCGGCGACCCCCTGCGGAGGCCCGAATGCCACCTTGGACGGGGTGTCGAAGACCGGACCGAAGAACACGTAGTCGGCCCCCTCCTTCTCGGCCTGCCGCGCCTCGGCGAGCGAGTGCACCGAGCGACCGATGAGAATCTTTTTCGAGCACCGTTCGCGCACCCCGCTCGTCGGCAACCCCTCCGACGGGAGATGAACCCCGGCAGCTTTCGCCGCCAGCGCGACGTCGAGACGGTCATTGACGACGACGCGCGCGCGAACCCGCGCCGCGCGCAGGCCATCGACGATCTCCCTGACCAGGAGAAGCAGCTCACGTCCGGGCAGATGTTTCTCGCGGACCTGGATGAGGTCGACTCCTCCAGAAATGGCCGCCAGCGCGATCGCGCCCGGCGTGCGGCCACCCGATGCCGTGCTGTCGGTCACGAGACAGAGACCGATCGAGCCCCTGTGGCCCCGCGCGCTCATACCTCCTTCACCGCGCGGCAGAATGCCAGAAAGTCCCGGCTCGCGACCAGCAGGTGAAGCAGGCCGAAGGCGGTCACGGCTCCCTTCACGTACCCGCTCAGGAGAAGATTGCCCAGGCCCGGGATCTGTGAGAAATACGAATGAGTCCAGAGGAGCGACCAGGGCACGAGGATCAGAAAGATCCCCGCCTCGACACAATAAAGAAGATAGAGAAAGTGCAGCCAGATCCGCTTCACATCGCCCTCATCGCTCGCCCGGGAGCCTGTTCTTAGACTAACAGATTCGGCACACCCCGTGAGTCCGGGGGGTCCGGAACGCGGCCTCACGGAATACCCGGAAACGCTCCCGGGAGGCATAATTGACTGGCCCGCGCCTTCTGGTAAAATGGCGCCCTTTGACGGCCGCCGCGTTCGCCACGAGGTAAACGATCCCGATGAGTCAGTTGCGCCTCGCCTCCGTCCCCTTCGTCAACGCCGAACCGCTCACGTGGGGATTCACAGAGGGTCCCTATCGCGGCCTGTTCGACGTCTGTCGGGTGGTCCCCTCCCGTATTCCGGAAATGATCCGGGCGCGGGAGATCGACATCGGCCTCATCCCTTCCATCGAGTATCAGCATCTGGATGGGATCGAAATCCTTCC
>JAZGDH010000405.1:0-3192 GCA_036477555.1 Acidobacteriota bacterium | reverse complement strand
TCAACGGCAGGGCGAACAGCCACGCCAGCACACCGCTCTCCTGATCCCGCTGCTGATAACGATTCCAGCGGCCGAAGCTCCAGGAGTAGCCGGGCGGCATCGGGATCCCGCTCATGATCCGACCGATCCTGCGCATCACGCCGAACGTCGCCGCCGAGCTCACCGCGTTGGCGGACACGGTGATCTTCGAGCTGTGATTCTCACGCTCGAGCGTGCGCGGCCCGGGCGTAAACCGGAAATCGGCCAGGGCGCCGAGCGGCAGCGACGACCCAGCGGTGAAGACCGGGACGTTCTTCAGTTGATCCAGCGTCTCCCGATCCTGTTCGCGGTATTGCATGACCAGATCGACCTCGCGGTCGCCGGTTCGATAACGACTCACGGGACGACCCGACAGAGCGCTGTTGACCGTCCAGGCGAGCGCACGTGTCGATAAACCAACCTGATGCGCGCGATCGCGCTGCACGTTCACCTGGATCTCCTCATCGCCGCTCTCGGTCGAGGTGTCGACGTCACGGATCATCGGCATCTGCGCCAGTTGATCAGCCACCCGATCGCTGATCAGCTCGAGCACGATCGGGTCGTCTCCCATCAGCTCCACCTCCACGCCCGAGGTGCCGTGGCGGCCTCCGCCGGCGGCGATGCGCAGGGCGACGCCCGCCTTGACCGGAAGCAGTTCCCGGATCCGGTTACGCACTTCGGCGGTGCTGAGACGGCTCTCCGTCTCGTCCTTGAGATAAAGGTTGAGCTGCCGATTACGGCGCCAGCTGGCCCGCGATCGACCAGTACCCCGGTCGTGGTTGTAGGTGATGTCGACGATGTCCAGATCTTCGCGGCGGGCGTCGAGCAGCTCGTAGATCTCCCGGTAAAGTGATTCCATCTGCTGCAGCGACTACTGTTTCGGGGTATCGACCTTGACGATCACCTCGCGCTCCAGCGAGCGGCCGGAGAACGCCCTCTCGATCGTCGTGAAGAGGTAAATCGACCCACCGAACATGACCAGGATCGAGAGGACGAACGAGAACCGATGACGCAGGGTGAAGCCGATCGCCCGCCCGTACAGCCGCGTCACCCGGTCAATGAAGGGGGCGGGGCGCGCCGACTGGCCGCGCAGCAGCACCGCCGCGGCCATCGGGACGACGGTCAGCGCGACCAGCAGCGAGGCGACCATGACGATGCAGATGGTCACCCCGATGTTCTCCATGTACCACTGGAAGCGCCCGCCGTTGCCGACGAACATCAACGGCAGGAAGACGCACATCGTCGTCGCCGTCGACGCCACGATCGGCAGCGCGACCTCGCTGGTTCCGGCGAGGGCGGCGGTGCGCGCATCCTCGTTCAGATCGTTGCGGTGCCGGAAAACCGATTCAATGACGACGATCGAGTTATCGACCAGCATGCCGAGCGCCAGCATCAGGCCGGCAAGGCTGATGACATTGAGGGTTATTTCGAGCAGCCCCGCTTGCCGCATGAGGTAAATCAGCACGAAGGTCGCGATCACCGAGATCGGGATCGCCACCGCCACCAGGAAGGTCGTGCGGAATCGTCGCAGAAAGAAGAAGACGGCCAGGATCGCGAGCGTCCCGCCGATCAGACCGGCATCGCGAAGCTGACCCAGTCCCTGGCGGACGTCCCGGGAGGCGTCGGAATAGATGCGGATGGCACTGCCGGCCGCCTCGGGCAGACGCTCGATGACGGCGATCTCGGATTTGACGCGATCGACAACCTCGAGCAGGTTGCTGTTCGAGGTCTTGTTGACTCTGACGGTAAGCGCCTCGACCCCGTTGAGGTAGTTGAAGTTCTCCTTCAACGGAAAGTCGTACTTCACCTCCGCCAGGTCCCCGAGCCTCAGGTTGGCGGTAACAGGAAGACCGCGGACCTCGTCGAGACTGCGCAGATCGCCGACGGCGCGCACCAGCAGCTTGCGGCTCCCCTCGATCACATGTCCCGCCGACACGTTGAGATTGTTGTCGCGCAGGTGGGCCACGAGGGTGCGCACATCGATCCCGTGCGCATTCAGGCGGGCGGGGATGAGGTTCACCTGCATCTGCGGGGTGCGCAGACCGCTGACATCGACCTGCGCGACCCCTTCCAGTCTCTCCAGGCGGCGCTGCACGATCTCCTCGGCGAACTCGTAGAGACGGACATCCGGCCAGTCGGCGCTGAGGTCAAACCTCAGCACCGGGATGTCCGAACTCTGGAATCGCCGGATCGTGAGGCGGTCGAGATCGTCGGGAAGGAGTCCACGCGCGCGCTCGATCCGGTCGCGCACCTCGACCGCCGCCATGTCCATGTCGGTCCCCTCGACGAAGCTGACGCGCACGCGGGCGGAGTCCGGGCTGGCGCTGGCCGACAGGGTCTCGATGCCGTTGATGGTGCCGAGGGCGTCTTCCAGCGGACGGACAATGAGCCGCTCAATCTCCTCGGGCGAGGATGAGGGATATTGCGCTCGCACTGAAACGCTCGAAGAAGACCAATTCGGGAGGAATTCCAGCGGGATCCTGTCGAGGGAGAGGATGCCCAGGACGAGGACGCCGAGGACCGCCATCCCCATGGTGACCCTGTGCTCGACGGCGAACCGGACGATCGGATTGTGGCCGGACTCGGACATGCCGGGGCTCCTCGCGGCCCATCGTTCTCCAGACGACGATGTCATGGAGTGGGCTCCAGGAGCCCAAGTTAATCATGATAACCCGGCGGGCACCGGATAGCCCAACCTTTACCGGTCTGTGCACCTGAACAGCGGGCAGCGGCCCCGCGAGGGATCCCGTCAGCGACCGGCCCCCTCCGGTGTCGGCTCCGGAAGATCATTCCAGTTCAGGAGGGCGTTCCAGGCGATGCGGAAGTCGGAGCGGCTCATCAGGCGGTGAATCGGATCGAAGGTGAAGGCGATGACCCTGCCTTTCCCGACCGGGATGTCGAAGAGCGCCGGCTTGCCCTGAAGCTCGCTCTCTCCGGTCATGCCGCCGGAGACGACGAGGGGATGCTTCTCTTTCTCGCCATCCGACGAGTCGTCGTCACCCTTGGCCTCGTCATCATCGCCGTCGTCGTCTTTCTCGTCGTCGATCCCGTCGTCCTCCGCGTCGATGCTCCGCCACGGACCGTCCTCTTCGGAGCGCGGGTCGTCGTAATGGGGTGGCTCCGTTCCCCACCTCATGACCACCAGGTGCTGATCCCCCTCGGCGACGTCGTACA
>JAZGDH010000404.1:0-3768 GCA_036477555.1 Acidobacteriota bacterium | reverse complement strand
TCTTCGTGGTGTTTCTGCTTACGCCCGGGGGGCCGGCGCTCCTCGAGGGTCTCGGCGGGGGCGCGGGCGGAGCGGTCGACTACGTCCGCCAGGCGATCATCGCTGTGGCCGGCCTGGTGATCGTGGTGTTCCCGATCCTCGGACTTCTCGTCTTCGCGCCGCATCGGGTCGTGTCGCACCTGCACCGATTGAGCGAGAGGTTCGGCTCGGGGTTGATCGGGCGTGCCGCGCGCCTCCTCGAGGGCTTCGTGGGGGGGCTGATGGTCGTGCGCCGCGCCCGCGAGCTGGCGCGTGCATGCCTGCTGTCGCTGGTGATGTGGCTCGTGATCGATCTCGGAATCCTGGCGGGGGTGAAGGCCGTCGGCATCGATCTGGTGTTCACCGATATACTGTTGCTGATGGTGCCACTCGCCATTGGGATCGCGGTCCCGACCCCGGCCGGGGTCGGCCCATACGAGTTCCTGGGCCAGATCTCGTTGCGCGATTTCTGGGGCGTGTCGGCATCCGCCGCGGCGGCGGCCACCGTCCTGCTGCACGCGATCACGGTCGTGCCGACGATCCTCGTGGGGATGCTCTTCATGTGGAGGGATGGTCTCGGCTGGTCGGAGGTGCGCGGGCTGGGCCGCGCCGGGGCGACCGCTCCGCAGGCGACACGCGAAGGGGAGGGGAACGCGGGATGAAATGCCCGTTCTGTACACATATCGAGGATAAGGTCGTCGATTCGCGCGAGGCGAAGGACGGCATCGTGATACGCAGGCGACGCGAGTGCCTCGGCTGCCATCGCCGGTTCACGTCGTACGAGCGCATCGACGAGATCCCCTTCATGGTCATTAAGAAGGATGGCCGAAGAGAGCCATTCGACCGGAACAAGGTCCTGGCAGGTCTCCGGCGCGCCAGCGAGAAACGCCCGGTCTCGCCCCCTTCGCTGGAAGCGGTGGCGGACGAGGTCGAGGCGAAGCTGCAGGATGCGACGGATCGCGAGATATCGACCGACACGATCGGCGAGGTGGTGATCCGCAGGCTTCGCGATCTCGACAAGGTGGCCTATGTGCGGTTCGCCAGCGTTTATCGGCAGTTCGAGGATGTCGATCAGTTCATGAAGGAACTGAAGGGGCTTCTCGATCAGCGCAAATAGCAAGGTTCCAGGGTTGGTGTTGCACGGTGTGGACAGGGAGGGCCGGCGCGTGGCGCGGCGACCGGCACATCCTTGCATAACCCCCGTGCTGTCACTATATTAGCCCGCGCGATCATTAAAGAGGATCTCAATGTCCAGCCTGGGTCCTTTCGTCGAAATCAGTCGTATTCAGAGCGAGATCAATCGTCTGTTCGACAATCTGCTCGAGTTGAAGGCCTCGGGCGCCGAGGCGGGCGGCGAATGGCTGCCCAACGCGGACGTCTATGAGACCGACGAGGAACTCGTCGTCAAATTCGAGATCCCCGGCGTGACGCTCCAGGAAGTCACGCTCGCAATCAGCGGCAATAACCTCGTGCTCCGGGGTGAAAAGAGACGCAGCGAGCCCGATTCGAAAGCCCGGTTTCACTGCATGGAGCGCGCCTACGGAAAGTTCAAAAGGGTCGTCCATATCGCCTCTCCGGTGAACACCCACCATGCCGTGACCGAACTAGACGAAGGGGTCCTCAAGGTGACGTTTCCGAAGGTTCCGAACCGCCGCGGCGAGGAGATCCCGATCTCCATCAAGGGAGAGAAATGACGACGCCCAAGACGCAGCTTCAGGAGGACGACCTCAAGATTCCGAAAGAGCTTCCGGTCCTGACCCTGCGGGACATCGTGGTCTATCCGTTCATCATCGTCCCTCTCTCCGTCAGCCGGGAGAAATCGATCAAGGCGATCGATCGCGCGCTCGCCGACAACCGAATGATCCTCCTGCTCTCCCAGAAGGACGGTCAGATCGAGGAGCCTGGCGAGCGCGACCTGTACAACATCGGCACGGTCGGCGTCATCATGCGGATGCTGAAGCTGCCGGACGGACGGATCCGCGTCCTGGTTCAGGGCGTCTGCCGCGCAAAGGTCGATGAGTTCACACAGAAGCAGCCATTCCTCCAGGCACGCATCGGCCGGATCAGCGAGACTTCATCCTCCGATTCACTCGAACAGGAAGCCCTCCTGCGCAGCGCCAAACGCTCGCTCGAGCGCAGCGTCTCCCTCGGGAAATCGATCTCCTCGGAAGTGATGGTGATTGCCAGCAACCTCGAGGATCCGGGTCGACTCGCGGATCTCCTGGCCAGCAACCTCGAACTGAAGATCGAAGATGCCCAGGCGGTGTTGAAGGTGCTGGATCCGGTCGCCCGCCTCAAACGGGTGCATGAGATGCTCAACCGGGAGATCGATCTGCTGACCATGCAGCAGGAGATCAACACCCACGCCCGCGAAGAGATCGATAAATCGCAGCGCGAGTATTTCCTGCGCCAGCAGATGAAGGCGATCCAGCACGAGCTCGGCGAAGGGAACGATCTGGCCGATGATATCCAGGAATTCCGCAACAAGGCGCGCAAGGCGAAGATGCCGAAGAAGGTATTCGAGGAGGTCGATCGCCAGATCAGCAAGCTCGAGCGCATGCACCCCGATTCGGCGGAGACGGCCACCGTGCGCAACTACCTCGACTGCATGGTCTCACTGCCCTGGTCGAGCCAGACCAAGGACAACCTCGATCTCAAGAAGGCGCAGGGCATCCTCGACGAGGATCACTACGGTCTGGAGACGATCAAGGAGCGAATCCTCGAGTACCTCGCCGTCCGCAAGCTGAAGAAGAAAATGCGTGGACCGATTCTCTGCTTCGTGGGGCCTCCCGGCGTCGGTAAGACGTCGCTGGGCCGTTCGATCGCCCGCGCCCTGGGGCGCAAGTTCGTGCGCATCTCACTGGGTGGAATCCGCGACGAAGCCGAGATCCGGGGGCACCGGCGGACCTACGTCGGCTCGATGCCGGGCCGCATCATCCAGGGAATCAGCCAGGCCGGCTCCAACAACCCGGTCTTCATGCTGGACGAAGTCGACAAGATCGGCGCCGACTACCGTGGCGATCCCTCGGCCGCGCTGCTCGAAGTCCTCGATCCGGAGCAGAACTACAGCTTCCGTGATCACTACCTCAACGCCCCGTTCGACCTCAGCAACGTCATGTTCATCACGACAGCGAACCTCATGGATCCGATCCAGCCGGCGTTCCGGGACCGGATGGAGGTGATCAGTCTGTCCGGGTACACGGAGGAGGAGAAGGGAGAGATCTCGCGGCGGCACCTGATCCCCAAACAGATCGAAGAGAACGGCCTCACCCCGCAGCAGACACATTTCAGTGACAAGGCGATTCAGACGATCATCCAGAAGTACACGCGCGAGGCGGGTCTGAGAAACCTCGAGCGCGAGATCGCCAAGGTGTGCCGCAAGCTGGCCCGCCGCGTTGCCGAGGGTGAGGAGGGACCGTACCGGCTCACGCCGGGGCTGGTCGAGGATCTGCTCGGGGTCCCCCGCGTCACGCCTGAAATGGCGCTGCTCAAGAACCAGGTCGGCGTGGCGACCGGTCTCGCCTGGACCTCCGCGGGAGGGGAGATTCTCTTTGTCGAGGCGACCACGATGAGCGGGAAGGGCAGGCTGATCCTCACGGGTCACCTGGGAACCGTGATGAAGGAGTCGGCGCAGGCGGCGTTGTCCTATGCCCGCTCGCGATCGACCGATTTCGGCATCAATGGTAACGTCTTCGGCGAGATCGACGTTCACGTGCACGTGCCGGAGGGGGCGATCCCCAAGGACGGACC
>JAZGDH010000403.1:0-2533 GCA_036477555.1 Acidobacteriota bacterium | reverse complement strand
ACTCGCAGATGAACAGATCGGCTCCTCGGGCTCGTTCGGGGAGTCCGTCGAACCACCCCGTATCACCGGTGTAGACCACGATCCGCGAACCATCGGTGACGCGCCAGCCGTGCGGACTCGAGTCGGGCAGGTGGTGCGTCGCGAATGACTTCAAGTGAAAAGGCCCGGCAGGCACGTCGTCCCCCTCGCACGTTTCTTGAAAGGAAAGGGGGAACGGCCACGCGTCGGGGTCGAACGGATGACCGAGCGCGGCCGAGGCGGTCATGACCCGGTCTTTAACGCCGGCCGGGCCGAGGATAGTGAGCGGGCTCCGTCTGCAGTCCTCGTGGACGGCGGCCAGTAGAAAGGATGGGATTCCGCCGAAATGGTCGGCGTGGAAATGCGAGATCGCGATCGTGCCGATCGAGTCGCGGGGGATCCCCAGCGCCGCCAGCCCCGTCAGCGTCGTCGTTCCACAGTCGAGCAGCAGCGATCCCTCCGGGACCCGCAGCAGGATCGCCGCCTGCCGCCTGCCGCCGGCTCCGAATGCATCACCCGTCCCGATGAAAACTACATCCATGCCTGCTCCACGGCCGCACAGGCTGGCCGGACGCCCCCGGACCGGGAATCTGGGGCGCGAGAACACCCTCACTGTACAACAGGCCGATACCCCGGATCCCACGCGGCGTTGGGATCGACATGTCCGGATCGGAACCAGGAGAATCCCGTTGACGGGAGGGCGTCTCCACCGTACTTTGCAAAGACCTTACAGACATGCGGCTGGGGATTCGGAGAATTGCGGAGCGCGGTCGCCGGGATCGCCGTTCCGGATCAGGGGGCACAGAGTGAGACAGCGTCGGAAAGGGCGGGGTATGAATAGCGGAGTGGCGCAGGGGTGATTCGAAAAGGCGGTGCGCCGGGGCCGATGGGTCGCCATCGGGGCGCTCTTCGTGATCTTCGGCGGCCTGCAGGGCGTCGGACCCTGGGCGCGCGATCTCATCATCCAGAACAATGCGCGGCTCCTGACGACCCACTTCCGCACGCAGTTCGATCCTGCCATCTCGGGCGACATCATCGTATTCACCGACACGCGCCTGGGCCCATCGGCACTGTTCTACATCGACCTGTCGGAGGACCCCATCGTGGAGCGCCCGCTTACAGGTGTGTTGCTGGGGGAGGAGGCGGACGCCGACATCTTCGGGCGAACCGTCGTTTACACGCGTCGCGATCCGGAGACCGGGCTGCGTGACATCCTGGCGGCGCAGATCGGTGGACCGCACGCGGCGGTGGCCGACGTGGCCTCCGATCCGCTCGCCGATCAGCGCAACCCCGCGATCAGCGGCAATCTCGTCGTCTGGGAGGACAATCGCGACGGCAACACCGAGATTTACGCCCGCGATCTGTTGAGCGGGATCGAGAGGCGGCTCACCATGACGCCGGACGTCGAGGAAGCGGAGCCGTCGGTCGATGGCTGCCGGGTGGTCTATTCGCACAGGAACCCGGACGGCACCACCTGCGGGATCGTCATCACCGATTTCCAGACCCTCGTATCGACGGTGATCCCGCACCTTAACCCGTTCACCTGCTACTCGCGCCCCGACCTGTTCGACGGGATCGTCGCCTATGACGGCTCCCCCCGGGTGGGCAACCCGGACGTCATTTTCTACCTGATGGAGCTCGAGGAGGAGATGGTCGTCGAACTCCCCGCCATCCAGAGAAACGCGCGCCTGAGCGGGCACTGGCTGTCGGCCGAGAAGATCCCGTTCAACCCCGACCTGCCGAGCAATGTGAAGATCTATAACGTTCCGAACCTGTTTCCCTGGGAGCTGCAGATTTCGGACAGCGACCAGATGGGGAACGACATCGACGGCACGCGCGTCGCCTACGTCTCGGACGAGCGCGGAAACCTGGACGTCGGCATCTGGGAGTTCGAGGTCCTCAACAATGAGGCCCCGATCGCCGACGCCGGCCCGGAGCAAAGGATCACCTGTTCCTCGCCCGCCGGCGCCGCCGTGGAGCTGAACGCCCTCGGCTCGAGCGATCCGGACGGCGATCCGCTCACCTTCACCTGGACCGGCCCGTTCCCGGACGGGTGCGGCGTGGTGCGGGGCATCAACCCGATCGTCAAGCTTCCGATCGGTCGCTCTTTCATCCATCTCACCGCGGACGACACCCTCGAGCCTGCCCGGGACTCGCTCCTGGTGCACGTGGTGCTCGAGATCGAGGGATTGGCGCCACCGTTGACCGATCTCGGCGGTGCGACTCCAGCGGGCCGTGGCCGTCGTGGTGACTTCCACGCCGGGAGCGTGGTCCCCCTCCGATTGAGGATCGCGTGCGGCGGAACGGCTCTGACGGGCGCCGATGTGGAGCCGCCCCGCGTCGCGCGGCTGATGCACGGCAACGACGCATTCCTTCCGTCGATGCCCGGCCGCGGTGGTGGCGGCCTCGAGTTCCGCGCGGTCGGCGATGGGTGGGTCTACCCGTTGAGCACCGCCGGCCTGCAGCCGGGTGAGTACTCGATCGTCATCCTGACTCCGGACGGCGAAGAGCACAC
>JAZGDH010000402.1:0-2535 GCA_036477555.1 Acidobacteriota bacterium | reverse complement strand
CTCCTCTTTCATGCCGGCCAGGATTGTGCGCGTGTGATCGCCGAATGACACGGTCAGGCGGACCAGCTTGTTCGATCCCTCGACGTCGTCGACCCTCTCGATCAGGCCGACTCGGATGTCGATCCGGTCCAGATCGTCCAGCGTGATGTTCGGTTTGATCGGTGCCCGTGCCATGTCACTCAACGTACCCTCCCTCCCGGCCGCGACTCAGATCGACCGCGTGAGCCCACCATCGATGCGCAGATTCTGACCGGTGATGTAGCGCGCCTCCGGCGACACCAGAAACGCAACCGTCTTCGCGACCTCCTCAACCGTCCCCGGACGCCCCATCGGGATCGCGCGCCGCGTCGACTCATCGACCTCGTAGCTGTCGATGAACCCCGGCAGGATGTTGTTCATGCGGATGCCGTCCGCCGCGTATCGATCGGCGAACAGCTTGGCGAACCCGCCGAGCCCGGCGCGGAAAATCGACGACAGCGGAAAGCGCGAGGAAGGCTCGCAGGCGAAACAGGTCGAGATGTTCACCAGGACCCCGTCCTTGCGCTCGCGCATCGTCGGCGTGACGAGCCGCGCCATCCGGACGACGTTCATCAGAACGAGGTCCAGGCCGGCGTGCCAGTCCTCATCCGTAATCTCCAGAAGCTCACCACTCGCCGGATCACCGGTGCTGTTGACCACCGCGTCGATCCGGCCGTGGCGCTCCAGCACCGCGTCGACCAGGGCGCGCAGGTCCTCTTCCTTCGTGACCGAACCGCGCATCCCGAAACCACCGAGGGACGACGCAAGCTCCTCCGCCGCAGACGAACGGGACATCAGCGCCACGGCGTAGTCGCGGGCCGCAAGCTCACGCGCGCAGGCGGCGCCCATCCCCCGCCCCGCTCCCGTCACGATCGCCACGCGCTTTCCGCTCATGCCGGACCCCCCGTATCCTTCTTATACCAGTCGAGGGCATCCTCGAGTCGATCGTTTCCCCAGAACACCTCCGCGCCTATGACGAATGACGGCGCGCCGAAAATCCCGATCTCCCAGGCGTGCTCGGTCTGGTTGCGCAACCGCTCTTTGTTTTCGGGGTCGACGGCGCTCGCGAGCAGCGACGGCGCATCCTGGTTCAGCGCGCGCAGAATCTCTTCGATCTCGGCCGGATCCGAGATATCGCGATCTTCTGCAAAGTTCGCTCTGTAGACGGCGCGGGCGAACGCCGGCAGCCAGTCCTGTCCCGCGCCCAGCAGGGCGACGCGTGCCGGAAGCAGGGAATTCCTCGGGAAGACGGTGGGGCGCCGCAACGGCGCATCGTACTTCATGCACAGTCGCTCGATGTCGCGCCACATATAGCGTCCACGGGCCTCGAACAGGTTGAACGGCGAGTCGTTCCAACCCTGGCGCCTGAACAGCGGGCCGAGCAGAAACGGCTTCCACTCGACGGGAACACCGGCCGCGACGGCGACCGTCTCGACCCGATGGGCCGCGATGTAAGAATAGGTGCTCGCGAACTCGAACCAGAACTGCACGGTCGGCATGAGCAGTCACTCCCTACGGCCCGGCCGGCTTCATGCCGCCCGAGGCGATCCAGCGATCGATCTTCTCCTCGAGCATGCCGAGCGTGACGCTGCCGTCTTCCAGGACGCGATCATGGAAATCCTGGATGCGAAACGATTTCCCCAGCGCTCCCCGGGCACGCTCTCGCAGACGCTGGATCTCCAGCATCCCGAGCATGTAGGCCGTCGCCTGACCGGGCCAGATGATGTACCGATCGATCTCGGCGTCGACATCCGGAAGCGACCAGGTCGTGTGGCTGGCCATGTACTCGATCGACTGATCGCGCGTCCAGGAAAAGCTGTGGATGCCGGTGTCGATCACGAGACGCGCCGCGCGGCCCGCCTGGTCGGAGAGCATGCCGATCCGATCGAGATCGGTGCCGTACAGCCCCATCTCGTCCGCCAGCCGCTCCGAGTAGAGGCCCCACCCCTCCGAGTAGCCGCTGTTGTACAGATACCGCGAGAGCGAGTGGGCGCGATCCCCCAGCTCGAGTGCGATGGCGCCCTGCAGGTGATGTCCCGGGATCGTCTCGTGGAATGCCAGCGACTCCTGGCCTGCGCGCGGACGTTTCCGCGGCTCCCGGGTCGGGATGTAATAGATGCCGGGGCGGCTGCCGTCTTCCGAAGGGGACGCGTACTCGCCGGTCCCCGAAGCCTCCCGATAGGCCGGGTACGGCTCGATGCGGAACTCGGCACGCGGCACGATGCCGAACCAGTTCGGCATCGCCTCCTTCGCTCGCGCCACCGCAGCTTCCTGGTACTCGATAATCGCCTCGCGCGACTCGAAGGCGTAACGTGGATCGGTCGTCAACGTGCGCAGCAGAGCGGGAACGTCGGAGGTGTCGAAGCTCCTCTCGGCGATCACCCGCATCTCCTCCTGGATTCGGGCCATCTCCCTCAACCCGATATCGTGGATCTCGCGCGGCGACTTCTCGATCGTCGAGTGATACCGGATCGTCGCGCGATAGCATGCCTCGCCGTCCGGAAGATCCGCCACGGC
>JAZGDH010000401.1:0-7531 GCA_036477555.1 Acidobacteriota bacterium | reverse complement strand
TGCGCCTTGAGCGGAAAGGTATGCCCGGGCCGGGTCAGGTCCTCGGGTCGGGTTTTCGGATCGATCGCGACGCGTATCGTGTGGCAGCGGTCGGCGGCGGAGATTCCGGTCGACACGTTGCGACGCGCCTCGATCGAGACACAAAAGGCCGTGTTGTAGGGAGAGGTGTTGTCCTGGACCATCAGCGGCACGTCGAGTTGCCTCAACCTCTCGCCGAGCAGCGGCATGCAGATCAGTCCCCGGCCGTGCCGGGCCATGAAGTTGATCGCCGCGGGAGTCACCTTCTCGGCGGCCATGGTGAGGTCGCCTTCGTTCTCGCGGTTCTCATCGTCGACGACGATGACGAATTTACCCGCGGCGATGTCCCGCACCGCCTGCTCAACACTGACGAACGGCCCGCCGTTGCGGGCCCGCTTTCGGCTCTGCTTCGCTTTCCCGGTTTTCCCGGATTTCTTTGCTCTCACGGTTTTTTCGCCTTTCACGTTCGCGTACCTCTCCTTCAGAAACCCAACCGGGCCAGATCGTCGTTCGTGATGTCCTCCCCGGTGTCGAGCGCCATGCGTCGGCTCAGGTAGTCCACGATGTAGCGGCCCATCACATCCACCTCCAGGTTGACCTCCCGACCCGGCTCGTACTCCCCGGAGTGCGTCACCTCGAGCGTCTCCGGGATCAGCGCCACCTCGAACGACGACTCCGATCGAGCCGCGACCGTCAGGCTCACGCCATCGACCGCGATGGAGCCTTTGATCACGACAAGATCCCTCAACGCGACCGGGAACGCGATCTGCACGCGGCTCCCGGTCCCTGCCTGTTCGATCTTTTCCACCCGACCGACGCCGTCGACATGCCCCTGGACGAGATGGCCACCGAGCCGATCGCCGAGCCGCAGTGGCCTCTCGATGTTGACGCGGTCCCCCGCGGCGCGACGCCCCAGGGTGGTGCACGCCAGCGTCTCGGGGGAAAGGATCGCTTCGAACTGATCCTTCGCCTCGCCGATCGCCGTCAGACAGACGCCGTCGACCGCCACGCTCGCGCCCCTGTTCACCGGCCCGAGCAGGGACGCCTCGATCTGCAGTCGGACCTCCCCCGTCCCCTCGACGATTCGGGCGATCCGTCCCGTCCCTTCCACTAGCCCGGTGAACATTCCGGTCTCACCTCCGCCGTGCCGCTCTCGGAAACTTCAATCGACCCCGCACCATCAGGTCGGGACCGACCCTGCGAACGACCATATCCTCAATCCGCGCCGCCTCACCCAGCCTCGCCGGTCCAAGGCCACCGAAGGCCGGTAACGCACCACGTCCGCCCAGGATCGTCGCGGCGACGAAGATCACCACGTCGTCCCCGATCTTTTCGTCGAGGGCCGATCCGAGCACCTCGGATCCACCCTCCACCAGAACGCTGCGCACTCCCCTCCGTGCCAGTTCCCCGAGCACTGGCTTCAGGCTCAACCGGCCGTTGCGGCCGGCGGTCCGAACCACAATCGCGCCGGCCCGCTCCAGGGCTCGCCGCCGCGCCGCCGGGGCGCTGGCGTGAGTGAAGATGATCGTCTCCCCGCCAGCGTCTCGCAGGATTCGCGCCCCGCGTGGCGTCCGCAGCCGCGCGTCGAGCACGACCCGGGCAGGGGATCGCCCTCCGGCGGCGCCCGGCCCCCGCAGATGCGGGTCGTCGGCCAGGACCGTGTTCACCCCGACGAGAACGGCGTCGTGCCGGCCGCGAAGCGCCCTGGCCGCCACACGCGCGCGCGGCGAGGTGATCCATTTCGACTGGCCGCCGCGCGTCGCGATGCGGCCGTCGAGAGTCATCCCGGCCTTCAAAGTAACGAACGGCAGCCCTCTCCTTGCCTGCCGAAGAAACCTGATATTCAGATCGAGCGCCTCCGTCCGGAGCGCGCCGAGGCGCACCCTGACTCCAGCCCTCCTCAGCGCACGGAGTCCCTTGCCGTCGACCCGTTGATCGGGGTCGCGCATACAGGCGACGACCTCGTTCACCCCGGCGGCGATCAGTGCATCTACGCACGGCGGGGTTCGACCGAAATGACAGCACGGCTCGAGGTTGACGTACAGACTCGCGCCCTGCGCCCTTCGGCCGGCCTGCTCGAGTGCTTTGATCTCCGCATGCGGCGCGCCGGCGCGCGTGTGATAGCCCCGCCCGACGATCCGATCTCCCTGCACCAGCACCGCCCCGACCATCGGGTTCGGGCTGGTCTCCCCCGCACCCCGCGCCGCCAGTTTCAGGGCTTCACGCAGGTGGCGCAGGTCGCGGCTCGTCCATCGTCGGCGACCCAACCATCACCTCTCTGAAGCGCGCCGTCCCTCAGGCCGCCGGTGGAAGGAGTCCTTCCAGAAAGTCCTCTGAATCGAAGACGACGAGATCCTCGGGGCCCTCGCCAATCCCGACATAGCGCAGAGGGATCCCGAGCTCCTCCACGATCGGAACCGCCACACCTCCGCGGGCGGTGCCATCCAGCTTGGTCAATACCAGTCCGGTGACACGGGCGGCCGCGAGAAACTGGCGCGCCTGCGCGACACCGTTCTGCCCGGTCGTTGCGTCCAGAACCAGGAGCACCTCGTGGGGCGCCCCTTCGATCCTGCCGGCGACGACGCGGATAATTTTCTCCAGCTCGCGCATCAGCGGGTCCTGCGTGTGCAGTCGTCCCGCCGTGTCGATCACCAGCGCATCAAGACCCCGCGCCATCACCGCCGAGGCCGCGTCGAAGACGACCGCTGATGGATCGGCACCCGGTCGGTGGCCCGCGAACTCCGCGCCGACCCGCCCGGCCCATATCTTGAGCTGTTCGGCGGCGCCGGCCCGGAATGTATCCGCGGCACACAGCATCACCGTGCTCCCATCTTCACGCAGACGCCGGGCGATCTTGGCCGAGGTGGTCGTCTTGCCACCTCCATTGACACCGACCGTCACAATCACGCGCGGACGGTCGCCGTCGCCGCCGCCGTCGTCCCCATTCCCCGCGACGAGGATCTGCTTCAGTACCCTGCGCGCCGCATCCCGCACCGCCTCCCACGAGGGGGGCGCGGAGTCCCGCGCATCCGAGCGTACCGCCTCAACGATCCGCACGGCAGCGCGTGGCCCCAGATCAGCTTCGATCAGGGCCGTCTCGAGATCCTCATACCAGTCGGGGGAGGGTCCGCGGTTCCGATCGAAGAGAGCCGAGAAGCGGCCCAGAAGTCCTTCCCGCGTCCTGCGTAACCCCAGCCTGATGCTCTCCAGCCGGCCGGGAGGGTTTGCCGAGTCGGGACCGCTCACGACCGGCCCCTGCTACACCTTCCCGTCGAGAAGCTGCTGTGCCCTGCGGCCCTCCACGGTATCCGGTCCCAGTTCGACGACCTTGAGGAACTTGTCCCGGGCAAGCCCATCCTGGCCTGCCTGCCTGAACGCCATGCCGAGCGCCAGGATCGCGCGCAGGTAGTTGGGATTGAGCACAACGGCCTGCTCGAACGAGTCGATCGCCCGCTCCGTCTGCTTACGTTCGAGGTAGAGATGGCCGAGGTTCAGGTGGATTTTCTCGGGCGTCCTGTAGCCTCGATCGGCGAGCGCAGCCTGAAACGCCTCCAGGGCCTTGTCATACTCACGCAATTCTCTAAAAGCGACCCCCAGATGGTTGTGAGCGTCCGTGTAGTAAGGATCGATGCGCAGGGCCACCTTGAACTGCTTCTTTGCTTTGTCGAATTGGCTCCGCTGAAGGTAAATCACGCCCAGCAGATTGTACGATTCCGCCATGTCGGGAGCGGTCTTGATCGCCTTCTCTATCGATTCGATCGCCTCCGACGTCCGGCCCTGCTCGAACATCAGGCGTCCATACCGCAGATACCTCCGCGCGTTGCTCTTGCGACTCGAATCTTTCGAGCCGCCGCTCGCGCACCCCAGCGCTGTGACTATCAACACCAGGGCCAGTACCGTCGTGAGCCTGAGGCGTCGGTCGCATCTTCCTGATTTCAATGATCCCCCCGGGGCAAAAGACGGGCTAATGCTATCAAACTTAATGACTTTTGTAAATTGAAGGGGGCCGGCGGAGGGCCCTAACGGCGGCCTAAAAGAGCTCGGAATCGCCCCATGAGTCCCTTCGGGCGGAGCGGCGGCGCCTGATCCTCAACCGGCAGCGGTCGGCCCGCCAGGATCGCCGCCGGGTTGTCCTCGACCAGCCGCTGCGCCGCCTCCTCCCCGACGACGGCCGCTGCGGCCGCAACCGCTCCGGTCAGCCTGGGGGGCCGGTAGCTGACATCGTGGCTGTCGGAGGCGAGCACATGAATCATGTTGCGCTCGAGCATGCGCAGCGCGAACTCTCGCGCCTTTTTGCCGAACTGGCCGGTGATCGAGGAGCCGGTCACCTGGGTCAGCGCTCCGAGCCGAATCGACGAGGCGACCCGCTCGATGTCCTCGAGGTAGTAGGCGACCCGCTCGGGATGCGCCATCAACGGGGTGACCTGGCGCAGCTTGAGCTGGAAGATCGTCTCCTCCACGCCGATCGGAACCTGTTGGTACGGCAGTTCGAGCAGCAGGTAGCGCCCGCCGTCCCCCAGGGTCATCAGCTGACCATCGCGCAGGCGGGCCGTCAGATCGGCCGTATAGTAGACCTCCGCCCCCGGCAGAAGTGTCACACCCTCGGCCTCGTCACCTTTCTGCGCTTCACGCACGAGGGAGACGCGCTCGAGGATCGTCTCCCGGGTGTTGTCGTAGACACCCGGCTTCATGTGCGGCGTAGCGACCACCGTGCGCACGCCGTCGCGCCGAGCGATGCGCAGAAACTCGAGGGTCTCATCGAGCTTCCTGGCGCCATCGTCGATCCCCGGCAGAAGGTGATTGTGCAGGTCGATCACGCCTCGCCCCGCAGCGGCCGCGCCAGGAGATCCCCCACCGCCTCGGCCGCCGTGCGGCCCTCGAACAGGATTTCGCGCACCTTGCGCGCGATCGGCATGTCGATCCCTTCGCGATCCGCCAGAGCGAGCGCGGCCCGCGTCGTCGGAACCCCCTCGGCGACCATCTTCATCTCGGCGAGGACCTCATCGAGTCGACGGCCGCGACCGATCGCCAGCCCGACCGATCGGTTCCGGCTCAGCGTTCCGGTGCAGGTCAGGATGAGATCGCCCGCCCCCGCCAGACCGGCGAACGTCCCCGGACAACCGCCGAGCGCCGCCCCGAGTCGGCCAATCTCCGCCAGGCCCCGCGTGATCAGCGCCGCGCGCGTGTTGGTCCCGAACCCGAGCCCTTCGACGATGCCGGTCGCGATCGCCATGATGTTCTTGAGAGCGCCGCCCACCTCCACGCCGATCAGATCGGAGTTCGTGTAAACACGCAGGTTCCCCCCGGAGATCCGTTTCTGCACTCGCTCGACGGCGGCGGCGTCCGTTCCTGCGACGACGACGGCGGTCGGATCGCCGCGCGCCACCTCGGCGGCGAAGCTCGGCCCCGAGAGAACAGTCACGCGCGATCCGATGCCGCTTCCTCCCTCTTCGAGAAACGCTTCGGAGAGTCGTTTCAGAGTGCCCTGCTCGATCCCCTTTGATGCGATGACCAGGTCGGACCCGGGATCGAGATACGGAACCGCTGCGCGGAATAGTTCGCGGCTCGACTGTGCCGGGGCGACGAACAGCACCGCATCCGCCCCGCGAAGAGCGGCGGGCAGATCGCCGACCACCTTAATCCCTCCTTCCAGACGCACGCCGGGCAGATAGGTCACGTTTTCACGCATGCGATCGATCTCATGCGCCATTTCCGGGCGGCGGGCCCAGAGAGTCGTCGTGGCGCCGAGCCGCGCCAGATGGACCGCGAGAGCCGATCCCCAGCTGCCCGCTCCGAGCACGGTGGCACGCATTACGCGCTCCCGGTCCGTTTGTCCGTGTCGGTGATCCGATCCTCGGTCCCGCGCCTGATCCGGAGCAGATTCCCTCGGTGGCGCAGGACCACCAGGGCGGCGACGCCGAAGGCGGCGACGGTCACCGGTGTCGAATCGTAGATCAGCAGGACGGCGAGCGGCAGGGCCGCGGCAGCGGCGACCGAACCGAGGGAGACGAGGCGGGAGGTGAGCACGATGCTCAGAAAGACCACGACGGCGGTCACGAGGGCCAGCGGCGCAAGCGCCCCGAAGACGCCCGCTCCGGTCGCGACGCCCTTCCCTCCCTTGAAGCGGAGGAACGGAGTGAAGTTGTGGCCGATCACGGCGAGCGCTCCCGTGAGGGCGGGGAGCCAGGAGACCTCCTGGCCGGTCCCGGCCATCCAGCGGGCGAAGAGGACGGCCGCGACCCCCTTGGCCGCGTCCAGCAGGAGGGCGGCAACACCTGGCCCGAACCCGATCGCGCGCGCCAGATTCGTCGCGCCGACGTTGCCGCTGCCGGTCGAACGGATGTCGACTCCCTGCAGTATCCGTCCGATGATCCAGGAGAACGGGATGGCGCCGAGACTGAACGCTACGGCGGCGGTGGTGAACAGGGCGAGCGGGTTCAATCGCTCCCCTCCCCGTCGATCGTGAATCGACTCACGACCCGGTAGCGCGCCCCACCCTGTTGCAGAACGCTTTCATAAAGAGCGAAAGCGTCGATCCGGAATTTCCCGAAATCCTCATCCGCGTGCCGATTCAAGGTGCTGCGCCACTCACCCCGCGGCGATTCACGGAAACGTCCGAGCGTCAGGTGGGCACGGAACTCTCGAGTTTCGCGCTGCAGGCCGGCCTGATCGAGAGCCGCCTCGATCGACGAGGCCAGCCGGGCGACTCCCGCGACATCGCCCCCGAGCCCGGCCCAGATCACCCGGGGCCTGCCCCGTTCCGGGAAGGTCCCGATGCCGCGCACCTCGACGTCGTGCGGCCTGCAACTCGCCGTCCCTCTGAGGGCGCCCTCGATCCGCTCCACACGATCCTCCGGAACCTCACCGAGAAACTTCAGGGTCAGATGAATCCCCTCGGGGCGGACCCAGCGTACCGGCAACGACAATGGCTCGAGCCGCTCTTTGATCGCCGACAGCCTCGTCCGGATCTCATCCGGCACGCCCGCCGCGACGAACAATCTCATCCCGATTCATCCAGAAGCGTCCGGCGTAGAAGATCGAGGCTTCCGCGCACCGCCCTCAGACGGACGGCGTCCCGGTCACCCGGAAACGAGAGGGACTCGGCGCGTGGTTCGCCGGCGCCGCTCAGGCCGACGAACACCTGTCCGGGCGGCTGCCCGCTGCCCGTTTCGGGGCCGGCGTAGCCGGTGACCGAGAGCCCCCAATGCGATCCCAGCCGATCCCGGATCCCCGCGGCCATTTCCTCGGCAACCTCGGCGCTGACGGCGCCGTGCCGATCGAGCGTCTCGGGTCGCACACCGACCTCCTGCCGCTTGACGCGATCACTGTAGCAGACAACCCCGCCCACAAAATACCGCGAGGAGCCCGGCACGGCGGTGATCGCGCGCGCCACTCCCCCTCCGGTCATCGACTCGGCCACCGCGAGTGTCCCACCCGAATCGTGCAGCAGCCGACCCACGACCCCCTCCATGGTTTCGTTGTCGACGGCGAACAGCCTGTCTCCGAGGATGCG
>JAZGDH010000400.1:0-2539 GCA_036477555.1 Acidobacteriota bacterium | reverse complement strand
CAGGGCGGAGGTGACATGATCAGCTCCGTCACCTTCGAGAAGACGCAGTACAACCGGATCCCGCACAAGTTCGAGGCGGGGACGCCGAACGTTGCGGGGACGATCGGGCTGGGGGCGGCCATCGACTACCTGCTGGCCCTCGACCGTTCGGCGATCGAGGCGCACGAGCGGGATCTTCTCGAGTACGCCACGAAGATGATCGACGCGATCCCGCAGGCGCGCATCATCGGCCGCGCGGAGGAAAAGGCGAGCGTCGTATCGTTCGTCCTCGACGGAGTCCATCCACACGATATCGGAACGATTCTGGATAGCGAGGGGATCGCGGTCCGTGCGGGACACCACTGCACTCAGCCGCTCATGGATCGCTACGGAGTGCCGGCGACGGCGCGGGCCTCGCTGTCGCTCTACAACACGCGCGCCGAAGTCGACGCCCTCGCCGCCGGGATCCACAAGGTGCTGAAGGTGTTCTCGGCATGACCGATCTGAGCGATCTCTACCAGGAGGTCATCCTCGACCACAATCGCCGGCCGCGCAACTTCCACAGCATGGATCGGGCCAACCGGCGCGCCGAGGGATTTAACCCATTATGCGGCGACCGGCTGACTGTCTACCTCCACCTGGACGGTGACATCGTCAAGGAGATCAGCTTCGAGGGGTCGGGATGCGCTATCTCCAAGGCCTCCGCGTCGCTCATGACCGACAGCCTCAAGGGGAAGTCGCGCGCGGAGGTTGAAAAGATGTTTAAGATCTTTCATGATCTGGTCACGGGCGGCGGCGATGGCGTGACCCCGACGCCGGACCAGCTCGGCAAGCTGGTCGTGTTCTCGGGCGTGCGCGAATATCCGGTCAGGGTGAAATGCGCGACGCTCGCCTGGCACACTCTGATCGCAGCGCTTCGGAACAGGCAGGAGGTCGCCACGACCGAGTGACGTGGCGACGGAAAGGAGACGACCATGGGAGAGAGTGAGGCCGCGGGGTTCAAGGGGCCGCTGCACCAGCGCGGTGCGACCGCCGCCGATCCGGGGATCCGCGCCCTCGAGAGTCAGATCATCGAGGCGCTGCAGTCCGTCTACGACCCGGAGATCCCGGTCAATATTTACGAGCTGGGACTGATCTATGACATCCAGGTGAGCGCCGAGGGGGACGTCATGGTCACCATGACGCTGACTTCCCCGATGTGCCCGGTGGCCGGCTCTCTTCCGCCCGACATCGAGACCCGCATCCGCGCCGTCCCCGGCGTGACGAAGGCCAAAGTCGAGGTCATCTGGGAACCGCCCTGGGGGCCCGACAAGATGACCGAGGCCGCCAAGCTGCAGCTGAACATGACGTGAGTTCCGGCGCTGCGGCACCTCGCATCCGGCGGCGCGGCGTCCCAAACGCGGCCCCACGCAATACGCGGACAGGCTCCTAGATTGAAACGATACCGGCGTGCGGGCGGAAGCAGTGTGTCGAGGCCATGGCGACGCCGTATCCCCCCGTGCTCAAGAGCGCCAGCACATCCCCCTCGTGCAGCTCCGGCAGACGGCAATCCTCGGCGAAGATGTCGCTCGCTTCGTTGATATGCCCGGCCAGTGTGCAGGTGATGGCGGCGGGAGCATCGGCGGCGCGGCACAGCACGACCTCCTGCGGGAGGTTGAAGAGCACATTGCTGCAGTAAACGTTATAGCCGCAGTCGACCCCGACGAAGTCGACACCCCCCTTGCGATCGATGCAGACGACTTCGACAAGAAGAATGCCGGCGTCCTGGACGATAAAATCCCCTGGCTCGTAGATGATCGTCGTCTTCAGCTCCGACAGAGCGCCGGCGATTCCCGAGGCGTAGGCATCGAGATCGACCTCACCCTCCGACGCCACCCTGCGGATGCCGATGCCTCCTCCGACGTTGATGTAATCCACTTCGGGCAGCTTGCTCGCCATGCGCGCGGCCCGGCGCGCGGCTTCGACCACCCGTTCGACCCCCTCGTTCAGCCATCCCGACCCGATATGAAAGTGCAGCCCGCAAACCACCAGCTGATGGCGGCGCGCCAGCTCCAGCGCCTCGTCAATCTGATCGGGATAGATCCCGAACTTGGTCGGCTTATCACCCGAATAGGTCATTTTCTTGGAGAACCCCGCGCCGACGCCGGTGTTGATGCGCAGGCCGATGGCCCGGCCCGGGGAGCGCTCTCCGACCTGGCGGATCGCACTGAGGGAGTCGAGGTTGATTCGGATCGGGTGAGCGAGGAGCCGGTCGAGATCGCGCGGGCTGAGGCTCGTTCCGGTGAAGGAGATCTCTTCCGGCCGCCAGCCGTGCTCCAGCGCCAGATCGACTTCGTTGGGTGAACAGGCGTCGATGCCGACGAGACGCGTCGCGCGGAGCCTGTCCAGGACTGCAGGCTGGCGGCTGGCTTTGAGCGCGAACAGGATCCGGTAGGGAGCGCCGGCCCGGTCAAAGGCCGCCGTCAGACGGCGGAGGTTCGTCTCCACGCGGGCCGTGTCGAAGACGTAAAGGGGAGTGCCGTGCTCACGCGCGATCGCTTCCGCATCGCGCCCGGCGAAT
>JAZGDH010000040.1:0-5501 GCA_036477555.1 Acidobacteriota bacterium | reverse complement strand
AAGGCGATCCTGATCGATCCGAGCCTGCACGACGTACACAACAGCCTGGCTCTGATCCACGCGGAGCATCTGGGTGACCCCGCGCGGGCGATCCACCATCTGCTGCGATCGCTGGAACTGGAGCCCGGGCAGGAAGGGGCGGAGGAAATCCGCCGTAGAATCGCTGATCTGGAGGGGCGGACAGGAGGCGGATAGGCGCCTGACCCAGTCTTTGTGTGGGGCAGGCGCCTAGTCGGCAGTTCTCTCCCCGGCCGGTTTTGCGGAGCCGGAGCGCAGTGTCGCCAGTTCCTGCTGAATCACCGATTTGAAGCCTTCGAAAGAACGATCGCGCACGCGTTTGCCGTTGATGAATAGGCTCGGCGTGCCCATGACCTTCACGGACGCGCCTTCAGTCATGTCCCTCTGGACCGCAGCCTCGTATGCGCCGGCCAGCATCTCCTGCTCGAACTGCGCCATGTCGAGTCCGATCTCCTTGGCCCAACGCTTGATGTTCTCCTCGTTGATCGCGGTGTAGTTCCCGAACAGCTTATCGTGCATCTCCCAGAACTTTCCCTGTGCGTGCGCAGCGAGTGAAGCGACCGCCGCCTGACGGGCATACGGGTGGATGTTCAATGGGTACTGCTTGTACACGAGACGGACGTCCTTGGGGAACGCGGCGAGGACCTCTTTCAGGGTCGGTTGCACGCCGGCGCAGTAAGGGCACTGAAAATCCGAGAATTCCACGATGGTGATGGCTGCGTTCGCGGGACCTCGCACCGGGTCGTCGGCCACGTCGATGTCGTAGACGGCGCCGCCGTCATCCGGAAGCTTGGCTTCGACGAACGTGCTGGCCTTGGCCTCCAGCACCTGCTCCGCCTCGGCGTACGACCGACCCTCGCGGTACGAATCGATGAGGGTGCGCGCGAAGATCAGGCTGCGCCGGCACGACGAATCCCGGTTGCGGCACCAGGCGATCGTCATCTTGCAGCCGCAGTTGCAGTCATGTTCGTTCATCAGCTTGAGGATTGACTGTTTCTGCTGCTCGGACAGGCCCGAGAAGTCGACGTCCTTGATCATCGACAGCTCGGTGACCGGCCCCTCCTCCTCGGACAGCAGGGTGGCCGGGAATGACAGCACCAGCACGGAGCACAGCGACAGCAGGATCAGGTGTTTTAAGAGATTCCCCATCGGATCACCCTTTCAGCCACGAGAATCGGGGTGCTCGCAGCGGTCTTTATGTCCGCGGAGCACAGGAGATTCTACGCGGGGATCGACAAAAGTCAAGGAAACGTAAGGACTTCGCGAGCGCTCTCCTTGCATCCGCCGGGGTGAAGGCCAATATTTATTCGCGGGCCGGTGCCCAATCGGGGGTCGCCATTTTCAGCCGTTGGATGAAGATTCGGCACAGAAGGCAGGATCGGAATATCTGGCTGGCGCTGCGATGGTTCCTGATTCTCGCGACGGCGCTCCTGCTCGCTCCCCCGGGGACCGGACGGCGGCTTGACACCCTTGAGATCGTCCTCCTTCTGGCCTTCGTCGCGAGCAACATCGCCCTCGTCTACCTTCCGATGGCACGGACCAATCCGCGACGACTCGAATTCCTCGTCGTGATCGCCGATACATTCCTGGTCTCGCTCGCTCTGTTCAGGGCCGAGCTGGACCAGGGCCATCTCCCGCTGGTCTTCTTCGCGACTTTGATCCTCGCCGTGCTGGGGGCCAGCCTGCCGCGAACGATGATCGCCGCCACGCTGATGGCGGGGCTGTACCTCTACCTGACCTGGCGATCCCCGGGTGCGGAGATGACGGCGGTTCTGATGCGCCTCCCATTCCTCTACGTCGCGGCGCTCTACTACGGACACCTGGTCGTCGAGGTTCGCGAGGAGCACGCGCGCGTCGGTCGCGTGGAGCGCGAGAAACGGGACCTCGAGACCCTGGTTGAGGTGACCGATGCGACGACGTCGACGCTGGATCTTCGGGAAATCATGTTCGTCATCGTCAAGCGAATCGCAACCATGGTGCGGGCGCTGCGCTGCTCGATCCTGACGGTCGATGAGAGCGCCGGTCATTGTGAGGTCCTGGCGAGCAGCGACGATCCGGACGTACACGGCCTGGCTCTCAGCCTCACCAAGTACCCGGAGATCCGCAAGGTGATCGAAACCCGCCGCGCCGTCGTGATCAACGACGTCGGCACCGAGCCGATCCTGGAGGGCGTGCGGGACCAGTTGCAGGATCTGGGGTTCGAATCGATCATGGTGCTGCCGCTCCTCTACGGTGACAGCCTGCTCGGGATGCTCATTCTGCGCGCGGCGCGGGCCGACGAGCGTTTCACAGAAGATGAAATCGCGGCGTGCCAGGTGATCGCAAACGCTTCGGCCAATGCCCTGAAAAACGCCATGCTCTATGAGGAGATGCACCGGGAGGTTCTCTCTCGACGGACGACGGCCGAGAAGCTGCAGAACATCCTCGATCATTTCCCGGATCTCATTTACACGACTGATCTCGAGGGGCGCATTACCGAATTCAGTCGCGGCGGCGAGGCGATGCTCGGCCGCCGGCGTGGCGAGATGCTCGGTCGTAGCTGGGAGGATCTTTTCCCTGAGGCCGATGCGAGGAATCGTCTGCGGCAGCTTCGTGACGACCTCGAGACGCCGGAGGTGTTCGAGACGACGACAATCCACCAGGACGGCGCGCAATGTGATGTGCTGGTCTCCGTCAGCCGTCTGCGGGGCGTCGACGGACGCCTGTCGGGGACCGTCGGCATCATCAAGAACATCGCCGACCTCAAGGAGGCGCAGCGACACCTCGTGCAGGCGGAAAAGCTGTCGGCGATCGGAGAGGTCGTAAGCGGCGTTGCTCACGAGCTCAACAATCCACTTGCCGGCGTCCTCGGTTTCGCGCAGCTCCTTCAGGGTCTGAAGATGGATTCCCGGCAGAAGCGCTCGGTGGATCGGATCCTGGAATCGGCGCTGCGCTGTCAGAAAATCGTCCGGAATCTGCTCGCCTTTTCGAGACGTTACCCGTCCGTAAAGGAATCGAGCCAGCTGAATCGGATCGTGGAAAAGGCGATCGATCTGAAAGCCTATCAACTGAAAGTAAATAATGTGAAGGTCGTCAGAAGCCTGGATCCGGAGATCCCCGAATCGCAGCTCGATCCGAACCAGATCCAGCAGGTTCTTCTCAACCTGATCCACAACGCGCAGCATGCCATGACCCATCATCGTGGAGAAGGAACGCTGACGATCTCGACAGCTCTCAGCAACGACACGATGCTGGTGCGTGTGACGGATGACGGTCCCGGGATGTCACCTGATGTCCTGCCCCGGATCTTCGACCCATTCTTCACCACGAAGCCTGTGGGGGAGGGGACCGGCCTGGGTCTATCGGTCACCTACGGCATCGTGAGGGACCATGACGGGCGGATCTGGGCCACGAGTACCCCGGGCCTCGGGACGACCGTGCACATCGAACTCCCGATCAGACGGTCCGGCCAGAAGGGGACGAAGAAACGACGGGGCGATGGACGCGGCGCGACGACGCAGCGTGGCGGCCTGCGGGTCCTCGCGGTCGATGACGAGGAAATGCTCCTCGATCTCATCACCGACGCCCTCGAGACGCAGGGGCATTCGGTGGAGAGTGTCTCGAGCGGACGGGAGGCGCTCGAACGGCTGCGCACACAGCGCTTCGACGTTCTGGTCCTGGACCTGAAAATGCCCGACATGGATGGTCAGGCCCTGTTCGAGGAAATCCGGGCCCGACATCCAGAACTGAGCGATCGCGTCATCTTCGCCTCCGGCGACACCCTGCACCCGGAGACCCGCCGGTTCATCGAGAACAGCGGTCGGCCCTGGATCGACAAGCCGTTCGAGATCCAGACCCTGAGGGAGGCCGTTCTCGAAGTGGGCGCCAAATCCGGACCCCGACGCCGCACTGCCTCCCGCCGCTCCTGACCCGCCGCCGCCCGCACGACGATCCGCCCGCCGCATGTTATACTGAACGCCTTCCTTAGTTTTCGCAGTTCGTCCACGAGGGTCAGCCGTGCAGGAGCAGTTCAAACGAGAGTGGATCGCCAGAACACTGGCGCTGATGGTGGTTGCGGGATATGCCGTAGCCGTTCCCGGACTCGCGCGTGCCCAGGACAGCTCGGAGGATGCTTCCACCCCCGCCGACGAAGAGATCACCCCGCTGGATATTGCCGAATTCCGGACCCTGGATTACAAGATTCGACCCAAGAAGCTGTGGAAAGCGATTATCAGTGAGCTCGAGGAGCGGGGATTCCCACCCGAAGAGGTCGATAAGAAAGCGCGTATCGTCAAGACGTCGTTCGTCGATTTCGAGTCCAAGGATTTCGGAGGGCAGGTGGTCGAGCCGCGCTTGTCCTTCGGCTCGAACCGACATATTCTCTCGAAGAACAAGATTCGAATGGGCAAGGTTTCGCTCGAAATCCGGGTCGCGAAGAGTGATGCCGGGACGAAGATGAAAGTCAGGGCGCGCATTCTCGTCGACGGCATGGACCGGAGAAAGATGATCCGCGTCCTCGTCGACCGACGCTCCTCCGGAATCATCGAAGCCGACTTCATCGAGCGGCTCGAGACAACTCTCGGCATCGAGCCGATCTGACCCCCGATCCGTGCCGATCATCGAACCGTTCCGCGCGCTGTGCTACGCCCCGAAACTCAGGGAGGATCTCGATCACCTGATCGCTCCTCCGTACGACGTCATTCCCGAGGATCGGCGTGCCCTGTTCGCCTCCAGCCATCCGCGCAATATCGTTCATCTCGACCTGCCACGGGACGATGGTTCGAAGGATGTGTACCTGTCGGCAGGGCGTCGGCTCGAGAGATGGATTCAGGAGCAGGTGCTGGTCCGTGACCAGCGTCCGGCGCTTTATCCGTGCGAGCAGCATTTCAGAACCCCTGCGGGCGAGGAATCTTCACGCCGCGGTTTCTTCGCGCGCATCCGACTGGAAGCGTTCGGCAGCGGCGGTGTGTTGCCGCACGAGTGCACCCTCGACGCCCCGCGCGTCGATCGGGAGCGGCTCCTCAGCGCGACCCGATCCAACCTGAGCGCCGTCTTCCTGCTGCACCCCGATCCGGACGGCCGCGTGTCAGGGCTGGTTGGCGACGCGCTCGGCGGTGAGACCTTCGCCGAGGGTCGTGACGCGGAGGGAACGGTCAGCCGTGTCGTGCGGCTCGAGGCGCCGGAGGCGGTTGCCGCGATCCAGGGGGAACTGGGCAAGAGCTGGGTCCTGATCGCGGATGGACACCACCGCTACGAGGCCTCATTGAATTACCGGGAACATCGGCGAGCGGGCGGTCACCGCGACGCCGAGTGGATTCTGGCCTTCTTCTGCAGCCTCGCCGATCCCGGCCTGCGGATCTTTCCGATCCACCGGGTTGTGCATTCGCTTCCCCGGTTCGATCCCGCGGAATTCCGTTCACGGCTCGAGCCCCTCTTCGAACTGAACCCGGTGGAGCGGGAGGAAGGGCTCCAGGCCTCGGTCCGTGATGGCGGCGATCGCCCCG
>JAZGDH010000004.1:0-10114 GCA_036477555.1 Acidobacteriota bacterium | reverse complement strand
CTGATCCAGATCGCCGCCGGCCATCTGCACGACATTCACCAGGTGCCGGAACGGGATTCCGACCGGCGTGAACTCATGCGCCGCCGACAGTGTCAGCGTCCGGGCGTCGCGGTTCTTCGAGGCGACGTCGTCGAATTCGTCCATCAACGACAGGAGCGGCTGTCCGGGATCAAAATTGATCGATCGCATCGGGCGCGTCTTGACGACGAGATACCTGAGGACCTCCGGGGGGAGAACCTCCAGCATCCGGTGGACGGAGAGGACGTTTCCTTTGCTCTTGGACATGTCTCCCATTCCCTTGAACGAGATCCACTCGTACTTGATCGGGAACGGTGGCGGCGCCTTGAACACCTCGCGACAGATCCGCGCGCCGGTATCATACGAGCCGCCCCGCGTCGCATGATCCTTGCCGAACGGTTCGACCGTGACCGGGATGCGCGCCCACCGCGCCGGCCAGTCGACACGCCAGGTCAGCTTGCCACCGCCGCGCATTGACACGGTCCCCTCATCGCCGCAGGAGCAGGAGTAGTCGACCGTCTCCGCGTCGGTCGAGAAGCCACGCACCTTCGACTCGGTCATCCGCCCGCAGGCGTTGCAGATCGGATTGAATGGGTTCCAGTCGGGCTCGAACCGGCGGCCCGTACACTCCGTCAGGATCCGGGCGATGGCATCGCGGCCCTCGAGCGCCTGGATGATCTGGGGGACCATCTTTCCCGACTTGTACATCTCGTCGGCGTAGTAAACCTTGACATCGATCCGCATGCGCTCGAGCGACCCCAGAAACGGCTCGAGGAAGTGCGCGGCGTAGCTCCTGTGCTTGTCGCAGGGGCAGGCGATCTCCGACAGCGGTTTGCCGATCTCCTTCTCGTAAATCGAGCGATCGAGAAACGGATAGACCTTACGGAGCGGATCGAAGTTGTCGGCCACGTAATCGAGGATGACTTCGATGTTGCGCTCCCTGAGCGCGCGGTAAACCACGTCGGCGGTGATCACCTCGCGCAGGTTGCCGATATGGATCTCTCCCGAGGGGGAAATGCCGGTCGAGATTTCGTGCGGGCCGGGTGTCTGGACGATCTCCGCAGCAATCTCGTCCGCCCAGTGCGTCTTCTGTGGCTCGGTCATCGTTCCTCTGCGCCATCGGCGGCCCCGGGCGCCGCCGTCGCCGCGCCATCCGCCGGGGACATCGCCGTCAGGTGGAACCGCACCCGAACGTCATCATCGAGCACCATCCATAAGAAACGCGGGATCGGGATGTCGTGGTCCGAGAGGCGGAAGCCCAGCTCTCCTTCCGAGGTGAGCGAGCCGCCATCATACCGGATCGTGACGGGGAAGAGGATCTCCCGGTCGATCCCGTGGAGCGACAGGAGCCCCTCGACGAGCGCCTTGCGGGACTCGCCCGGCACGAGCGGTCCGCCCGGGTCCTCCGGATCCTTCGCCGAAAGACGGATGCCGGTTGATCGAAACCGGATCTCCACGAATCGATCCACCTCGAGATGAGACTTGCGCATCTTCCGGTCGCGCATGCGGTTGCCCGTCTCGAGCGACGCCGCCTCAATCGTAAGGATCACCTCCGCCCCGTCTCCCGGCCGGGCGGGGTCCACGACGACCCTCCCCGAGAACCGATGGGCGCGCCCTTCGATGACCTCACGCGGCCGCTGCACCGTGAAGGCGATCTCGCTGCGCGCGGGATCGATCGCGAGCGTCAGGGGGAATGTGCCGGGCGACGATCGTCCCGGTTCCGCGATCCCGGCCGGCCGGGGGATCGCGACGGTCACCTGTACCGCGGGCCACGACACAACGGGCCCGAGGATGCAGACCAGAATCGACAGGGTGGACGGGATCATCCGCGGCGCCCCGGTACGAAGCGACGCTTCCCGCCCATGGCGGCGGCGTACTCCGGTCGTGCCAGCAGGGCCTCCTCCTCCGTTCTGACGCGGACCACGAGGATGAGCGTGAAGAGGATGCCGGCGGCGGCGGCCGTGATCCACGCTCCCCCCGCCAGCGGCAGGGCGAGGATCTCCCCCATCACGGCGATGTAGTTCGGATGCCGCATGAACCGATAGGGGCCGGTCGTCACGACGCGGAGATGCCGCGGCAGGATCACCTTCATCGTCCATCCTTTGCGCAGATGGAGAATGACCCAGAGCTTCAACCCCTTGGAGACGAGAAATATCCCCGCCATCGTCGCGATCATCATGGGCGACGCCGCGCGCGGTGCGAGCAGGTGCTCGGCGAGCGCGGCCGGAAAGACGAGGACGTAGACGGGGACCATCAGTCGGAAGACCCGGGGCGCGATCTCCACGCCCCCTTCCCGCATCATCCTGGATTCGTTCGCGAGGGAGTACCAGCGCTCGGCGATCGACAAGGCGATGCCGACGAGCACGAGCGCAACGAATGGTGTCGCCCCGGGAGGCGTGCCGGCCGGTATCACGCGCGAAGGAAGCGCGCGAGGAATCGCGCCGACAGGACCTCGGCCGGAGCGGCAGTGTCGCCGGTCACCCGGGCCAGCAGATCGGCCAGTGACGGATCACGGACAAGTTTCCGTGCGACCCAGTCGGTCAGGCGCGGGCGGGGCAGCAGGCTCTGGAGAAGGCGATCGATCCGCAAGCGGCCGGAGAAGGCGCTGCGCCGCATATGCTCGTAACCCCCGAGCGACCGCGCCGAAAGATCGCCGCGCTGCAGCGCCTCGTCCAGCACTCCGGCGGCCATCTCCGCTCCGCGTAGCGCCATCGCGATCCCCTCGCCGGTGAACGGATCAAAGAAGCCGGCGGCATCCCCGACGAGAAGCGCCCCGTCGGCGACGCTCGATATCGTCCGGCACGCCATCGGACCGATCGATCGGAGTTCACCCTCCTGCACGGCCGCGATCATCCTCATCCTGGTCAACGGGTGCGCCGCGATCCGATCCGCGAAGAAACGGGGCAGGCCCCGGCGGCCCGGCATCCGGTCCCGTTCGGCGTCGATGACGATGCAGATATTGGTGAGACCACCCGGCAGCGGGTTGATCCCGCAGTAACCGTAGTCGGTCACGATCATCTCGCCGTGGTCGTCCGGCGCACGGACAGCCCGGAAATGTCCCATGATCGCCCAGCGTCGGTGGCGCTCCCTGCGGCGCAGGCCGAGGCGTCGCGCCACGAGCGAGTTGCGGCCGTCGGCGCCGACCAGGGCCCGGCAGCGAACGCGCCATGGGACGGCGTCCCCCTCCGCATGGAACGTGAGCTCGAACCGGTCGTCGCCGTTTCTCTTGATCCCTGTGAGGCGTGCCCCCTCCTCGACCCGCACCCCCGCCCGCGTCGCATTGGCCAGCAGGACCGCGTCGAGATCGTAGCGGCGCAGTGCGAGCCCGTGGCAGGCGTCGGCATCGTAGCGCCCCAGGACTTTGAACCCGCCCGGGGAGATCACCGCCATGCCGATATGCCGTCGTGGTCCGATCCGCTCGATCGCAGGCCACGCACCGAGTCGTTCGAAGTGGGGGCGGGCGGCAGGTGGGATGTACTCGCCGCATACCTTGTGACGCGGGAAGCGCGCCGCATCGCAGATCAGCACACTGCGCCCGCGGCCGGCCAGCTCGGTGGCCACCGATGAGCCGGCGGGACCGCCGCCCACGACGACGACATCGAGCGTCATCAGTCGATCGCCTTCAGCACGAGAGCGGCATTCTTGGATCCGAAACCGATGCAGTTGCAAAGGGCGACCCGAGGCTGCGCGGAGCGCGATCGGTTCGGGACGTAGTCGAGGTCGCATTCCGGATCGGGAGTGTCGTAGTTGGCGGTCGGGGGCAGGAATCGATCACGGAGGGCGAGCGCCGTCGCGGCGACGCCGGCCGCGCCGCACGCGCCCTGCGCATGACCGATCAACGATTTGGTCGACGAGCACGGCACCTGGAGGGCCCGTTCGCCGAGGAGCGCCTTGACGGCCTTCGTCTCGATGCGATCATTCTGCTGCGTGCCGGTTCCGTGCATGTTGACGTAATCGACGTCGGCGGCACGCGCCCCGGCCGACTCGAGTGCCTCGCGCATCGCGCGGGTCGACTCCTCACCGCCCGGGCTCATGTGGACGCGATGATGCGCGTCGCAGGTGGCGGCGTACCCTGCCACCTCTGCAATGATCGGCGCACCGCGCCGCCGCGCATGCGCGATCTCCTCGAGTACCATGAGGTAGGCCCCCTCCCCCAGAACGAACCCGGTGCGGTCTCGATTGAACGGTCGCGAGGCCCGTTCGGGTTGGTCGTTCCAGCCGGTCGCCGCCGCCCGCATCCTGCAGAACCCCTCCATCATCCCCCGCGTGATGCAGGCCTCGGCGCCACCGGTCAGCACAATGTCGCGCTCGCCCCTGCGAATGGCATGGAGGGCGTACCCGATGGCGTCGGTGCTGCTCGTGCATCCGTTGCTGAGGACGTGTGAGGGACCGGTGAAGCCAAGCCGGATACTGAGCTCGCTGCTGACCATGCCGACGACCGAGGAGGAAATAGCGAACGGATTGACGCGGTGGATTCCCTGGCGGTAGTAGTTCTCGTACTGCCGCTCGGCGAAGTCGATGGCGCCGGCGCCGCTGCCGATCACGACGCCGACGCCGGCGCGCTGTTCAGATGTCAGGTGTTCGTCGGCGAGCCCGGCGTTCTCGAGACACTCGCGCGCCGCGGCAAGCGCCATCGGAACGATCCGCCCGACCCGCTGCAGCTCATCCGGCGGGAGATGGGCCTCGGGCTCGAACCCGGGCACTTCGGCGGCCACCTGGCAGGGCAGCTCGAGCGGATCGAACAGCGAGATGCGGCGTGTGGCGCTGCGCCCGGCGCGGATCCCCGAGCTGAACGCGGCGGCGCCAAGGCCGTAGGGCGAGACGATCCCGAACCCCGTGATGACGGCACGTGCCTGCGCCAACCGATCACCGCCTTTCCGTTCCGGACGAGTCTACCACCCGCTCCCCTGCCGCTTTCGAAATCGTATTCGCACTTCCCTTCACCGGCGCGGCCGCCGGTGCGTGTTCAGGCTGCCATTGACCTGCCCGATCCCCAGAAACAGCTTGACCGACCCCTTCGCTCACCGTACCTGAAATCCATCAACTCGGCACAGGATGCGCGTTTCGGCCGAGCGGTCGCCCGGGAACCCGTCCGGGTATCGCGTGTGGCCGCCCTCCGTCGCCGGCATCGGCCCGGGGGGGATCGTGTGTCCAGATAAGACCGGTCAAAGACGAGAACAACCCTCAGGATCGGCGCCGTGTGGGGCGCGATCAGCACGCGCGCTCTCGTTCATCGCGACGCTGTTCGTCACCCTCGCCGTCCTGGAACCGGCCGGCGCATCCCTCATCACACCCGAGGCGGAATCCCCCGCCCGTTGCGCGCTGGAGCTCGAAGCGCTCGATGAGACCGGAATCATCCGTCTGCAGACGACGGCCGTTGCGCTGGATCGCCCGGGCGAGCTGCTGGTCAGTCTGAGCCGGCTGCGCGCCGGCCGTTCCGCCTTCGGTCGTCTGACGGTCGCTCATGATCCCGATCTGACGGGCCGTCGGGGCGAGGGGCCACGGTTCGAGGTGACGGAATTGATCGGGATCGATCCCGCGGGCGACCTGGCGTGGCTGCTCGCGCCCGGTCTCGCAGCGTGCGGGGCATCCGAGTCAACCGGGGCAATCGAGACATTCGAGGGTGCTCGTTTCATCGGGCTTCGGGATCGCGACGGCTACCGATCCCGCATCTTCGTTGCTTCCCTGGAGCGCACCATCGACTTCCCCGGCGGCGGAGCGCTGATGCTCCTGCGCCTGGAGGATGGCGCGGGCGCCGGCGGCGGATTCCTTTTCGACCGGCAGGGACGTCTCGCGGGGAGCATCCTGGAGAGGGGGTCGGACGCCGATCCCTCCCTGGCCTGCGCTCGCAGGATCTCGATCCACCCGGGATCGGGACGGGACGGCGACCGCCGGCCTTCGCCGTTGGCCATACCGCTCGATCGGATCGAAGAGACGCCGATCGCCCTGTTCGCCCGGGCGCTCCTGCTCACCCGCCCCGATCAGACCGACGACGCGATCGCTCTGATCAACGAGAGCGCCGCGCGGGTCGGCGAGTTCACCGATCTCCTCCTGGAACGCGGAGTGCGACGTTACCGGATCGGGCGAACCGCTCCGGCGATCGAGGACTTCGCCCGTGCCGCGCGCCTCGCACCCGATCACTACCTCGCCCACTACAATCTGGGGATGGCTCTCGGGGCATTCGGTCGATTTGCGGAGGCGGCCCGGCAGTTCGAGCGGGCACACGCCATCGCACCGCAGCAGCCGCGCGCCCTCTATCAGCTGGCCCTGGCCCACGAGGCCGCCCGCAGGCCCGATCTCGCCCTGCTGGACTACGAGCAGCTGATCGATCGCGACAGCGAGCTCACCTCCGAGCTGCACGGACTGCTCGGGTACTGACGACCTGCCCCTCCTGCCGTTGACCCTTCACGGCTCCTTTCGGGCCGCACATCAGCCCTCCTGCACGCGATTATTATACATATATAATATTATAAATTTACATATTCTATACGTGTAATTTTAGATTTCACTAGTATGTTATAAAACTTGCCATAATCCACCTTATACATATATTCCATTCCGGTCAGGGCTGCTGTGTGTAGCTGCGCGAGAGTGAGTTGGCGCTCGCTCGGGGGCCGGCAATCCCGCGGTCGGGTGTCCTCCGGGTTCCCCTGATCCCGCGGTCGTTCTGGAGGAATGGCACAGGCATGAGAGGCCTCGCGAGGTTCGTCGCTCTGCTGGTGATCGTATCGGTCGTGGTGATCGGCGTAGTCGGCGCCCAGGAGCTGACCTCAGGGACGATCTCCGGCCAGGTCGTCGATCCGGCCGGCCACCCGATCGCCGGTGCGCTGGTCATCGTCACCTCGCGATTCGGCACACGCACGACGCAGACCGGAGCGACCGGCAATTTCATCGTCCCGTTCCTGCGGCCCACCGCCTACACCGTGCGGGTCGAGGCGCATGGCGGCTTCAACACCGTGATTCAGAACAAAGTCGTCGTCGGCCTGGGCCACAGGACGAAGCTGGCGTTCACGCTGGAGCCGAGCGTCACGGAGACGATCACCGTGAGCGCCGCCACGCCTCTCGTCGACGTCACCTCGACCTCGTTCAACAGCAATATCCGCTATTCCGAATTCGCCGACACGGTGCCGCTCGGGCGATCGTTTACCGACACGTTCGCCGTCGCGCCCGGGGTCGTCAGCGGCCTTGGCACCGGCCGGGGGAACTACTCCATCGGAGGAGCCTCGGGACTCGAGAACTCCTATCTCATCGATGGCGTCAACATCACCAATGCGGGTTACGGCGGTATCGGGTCCTACAACCTCATCTATGGATCACTCGGGACGGGTGTGACCAGCGAATTCCTCGACGAGGTGCAGATCAAGACCGCGGGGTTCGAGGCCGAGTATGGCCAGGCGCTCGGGGGAATCATCAATACCATCGTGAAATCAGGGACGAACGAGATGAAGGGCAGCGTCGCGTGGTATTCGAGCCCGTCGGGACTCCGCTCCTCCGGAAAGCTCGTCAGCCTCGACACCGGCATCGCCAACCTCATCGACGCAAGGGTCAATGACTTCGCGTTCTCTCTCGGCGGACCGATCGTCAAGGACAAGATGTTCTACTTCTTCGCCTACAACCCGGTCTTCACGACGCGGAGCGTGCGGGCGCAGAGCATCGCCGATCCGGCCTTCACGGCAGCCAGCGCAGGCCTGCCGGCTTTCGATGAGTTGCTGGCGGACGGGTTCTCCGCACCGAACGCGCTGGCGTTCCCATCGGCGGGCCGCGATCTGGACGGCACACGCCGCGCGCACAACTACGCCGCCAAGTTCACCTGGCAGGCCTCCGATCGGCACCAGCTGGAACTGACGCTGTTCGGCGATCCGGTGCGCGGCGGCAACGGTCCCCAGCGTGACATCAGCGGAGCGGTCGGCCAGGCGCTGAACCAGCAGTACAATCTCGACGGTGGCGCCAGCGAAATCCGCTACGGCTCGCACAACCAGTCGCTCAAGTGGAACGCGGTCTTCACGCCACGCTTCTTCATGGAAGCGCAGGTCACCCGCCACAACGCGGAGTTCCGCGAGGATTCCGGGCTGGACGATCTGCAGTACACCGACCTGCGCAACTCCCTCGAGTTCATCCGGGGCGCCGACAGCTACGATCCCGGCGGCGGCCCCGTCCCGCTCACCGTCAATCCGGTCACGACCGGCCGCGGCGGCGTCGGGTTCATCTCGAACCAGGACGAGGAAACGATCTCGTACCAGATGAAATTCACTAACGTCCTCGGCAAGCACGAGATCAAGTACGGTGTGCAGTTCGACGACATCACCTATCGCGACAGCGCTTCCTACACCGGGTCTTCGATCGACATCGAGCTGCCGGTCTCCTTCACCGGCACACCGGCGCCGGTTGATGACGACGGCGACGGTTTCCAGGACACGGTCAGCGCACCGACCAACGGCGGCGCCCTCATCAGCGTCGCCAACAGCACCGGGAATCCGGCCCTCGCCTACGACACGCCGAACACCTTCCGCGTCAACCGGGCAAGTATCGGGCCGCGGCCGGAAGCGACCGAGTCGGATGAACTGAATTTCTTCTTTCAGGACACCTGGTCGGTCCACCCGCGCGTCACCATCAAGGCGGGGATCCGCTGGACGCAGGAGAAGGTGCGCGGGGCCGGCTCCTTCACTCTGCCGTTCGGGACCGAGACCATCGTCAACCCGTTCAGCGGCGCGTCGAGCCGTATCTTCACCTGCTCGCCCGACGGCAGCGGCGGCTGCCTCGAGAGCTCGACCTTCTCGCCGAGCGAGTACACGTTCTCGGACAACTGGGCGCCGCGCATCGGGGTCGCCTGGGACGTCATGGGCAACGGACGCAGCCGCCTGTGGGCGAACTTCGGCCGCTATTTCCAGCGCGTGCCGAACATCCTGGCGATCCGCGCCTTCAGCAACGACATCACCGTGGCGTTTCAGGAGTTCAACGACCGGGCGTTGACCAGCCCGCGGTTTTTCCCCTTCGCGGTGCCGTGTGTCGACAGCTCCGGCGCCGGCGGTCCGTTCTGTTCCCCCGCGTTCCCCGTCTTCGTCCAGGGGGTGGATCAGACGTCAGTGGTTCCCGGCACGAAGCTCCCTTACGAGGACGAGCTGTCGGGCGGCTTCGCCTTCGAGGTCGGCCCCGAGGCGGCGCTCGAGGTGCGCGCCATCTACCGCACGCAGGGCCGGGTCCTCGAGGATGTCCAGCTTAACGCCATCGAGCAGATTCAGAACTTCTACTACGGCTACGCCTACGGCTATCCGTACGACCCGTTCGGTGGCAGCCTGACGCCGGGCAGCGAGATGAGCACCACGTTCCCGGCGGCGCCATTCGGCTCCTCGTACATGGCCAATCCGGGGAATGGCGCCGAGCCGGACGGCGGTCTGTTCGACTTCCCGGAAGCGAAGCGCGAGTACAAGGCACTCGAGCTGATCTACACGAAACGGTTCTCCAACAACTGGTCGCTGTTCGCCAACTACCGGTTCGCGCGCCTGAAGGGAAACTACGAGGGGCTGTACCGCAATGACAACGGGCAGAGCGACGCCAATTTCAGCTCCCTGTACGACTTCCCCAACTCGCCGTTGACGTCGGGACAGTTCAACGAAGGCGTGCTGCCGACCGACGTCTCGCACGTCATGCATGTCTACCCGTCCTACACCTTCCCGGGGAGCGGGTTCCGGCTCGGGGCGAACTTCTCGTGGGCGGGCGGTGTGCCGCGCACTTCGCTTCTCGCCCATCCGATTTATCGAAACGCGGGAGAGATCCCGGGGATCAACCCGGTCTACGGATACTGGGCGGACACCGGCGGAGTATTCAATCCGGCCGACTTCAGGCTGCGACAGACCGCCGATCTGCAGGCGGCACTGACCGATCCCGAGGCCCTCAGTGGCGCCGTCTTCCTGGTCGACTACGATCCTGTCGAACGGGGCAATCTCGGCCGCACGTCCGATCTCGTCACGCTCGACCTGCATGCCGACTATCCGATGGAGCTCAGCGGCGGGCGCCTGAGACTCTTCGTGGACGTCTTCAACATCTTCGGCAGCCAGGAACCGATCGCGTTCGTTGACACGGTCGAGATGACGGCGGG
>JAZGDH010000399.1:0-8717 GCA_036477555.1 Acidobacteriota bacterium | reverse complement strand
TCCGCCGCCTGAGCTGGCCGCGAGCGATAAACCGTTCTGGGCCGATGCCCCCCGTATGGCTGATCCGATGGATCAGCCGGTGCGCACCATCATGACCAGTCCCGCCATCTCGGCGGACGAGCAGACGCCGGTCGAGGATCTGTGCCGCATCATGTGGAACCTGCGCATCCACCGCGTGCCGATCCTGAAGAACGGGTGCGTCACGGGGCTCGTCTCGTCGATGGATCTCTGCCGCGCCATCCTCGGGGGGACCATCCGCATCTGAAGTGGAGGCCGTAGTGGTACCTTCCATCCTTCGCCCTGCAGGACGGCGCATCCTGTCGCTCCTTCGCATCCTGCCGCTCCTCCTCATTCCGCCGATCGTTGCGTGTGGCGACGACGCGGGCGATCCCGTTCTCGACGGTCTCGCGGCGGCGCTTGCCCCGGACGAACGTCTGCTCCAGATGCAGCTCCTCGATCCGGAATCGCCCGCTGCGGTTGCCGCCGTCGTCCAGGAGCCCGGCGGGGGCCAGGAGCTTCGCATCTACGAGCGCGAAGGAGACGGGTTGTACCGCGCGCGGCACCGGTCGCGCCAGGGGGATCACCTGACGAATCTGGAACTCGAGGACGTGACGGGGAATGGTCGCGAGGAGATCCTCGCCACCTGGTCGGGCGGCCGGCTCGAGATCCTCGAGGTCGTGGAGCGGCGGCCGGACGGCAGCTACGAGACGATCTTCGAGAATGGCGGCCGCGGGATCGAGCGAAGGGATTCGCCGGACGGTGGGCGGGAGATCCGGGTGACGAGCCGGACCTACGAGGAGGAGGGGGGAGAGCCGCCGGCCTACGAGATGACGATCTACCGTTACGACGGCGACAGGTTCGCCCTGGTCCCCCGCTAGCCCGCACTTCTCACCGGGTATTCTTCACTCCCCGCGGGTGCGATGCTATACTGCCGTTTCCCGACGGGGGCCGACGGCCCCGTTCCGGCCTTGAGGGAAAAACCGACTCAATGCATACGATGACGGATGGGATCCGCAAGGAAACCCTGGACAACGGGCTGATTCTTCTCAGCGAACGGATGCCGAAGATTCGTTCCGTTGCCCTGGGAGTCTGGTTGAGGAAGGGATCGCGACACGAGATGCCCGACGAGAACGGCATCTCGCATTTCATCGAGCACCTTCTGTTCAAGGGGACCGAGACGCGGACGGCGCAGGACATCGCCTTGACGATCGACTCGGTCGGCGGACAAATGGACGCCTTCACGACCAAGGAGTTCACCTGTTTCTACTTCAAGGTGCTCGATGAGCATGCCGACATCGCCATCGATCTGCTGAGCGACATCGTCCGACATCCCAAATTCATCCCGGAGGAGATCGAAAAAGAGCGCAAGGTCATCTATGAGGAAATCAAGATGGTGGATGACACTCCGGATGAACTCCTGTACGACATTTTCAGCGAATCGTATTACCGCGGCCACCCGCTCGGCCGGCCGATACAGGGCACCCTCGACTCCGTCTCGAAGATGAGCCAGGAGCAGCTGATCCGGTACTTCCGGGAATCCTACCGCCCGGGCAATCTCCTGATTACCGCCGCCGGCAATCTCGACGATGAACGCCTGTCGGGCGCCATCCGCAAGGCGTTCGGGCCTCTGTCGGGCGGCGGAATACCGGCGGTGCCCTCCGGGTCCAAGAGCCGGAATCGTCTGGTCGTACGGGAAAAGAAGGAACTCGGCCAGTTGCACCTCTGCCTGGGTGTTCCGGGGTTGCCGCTTCCGGACAAGAGGCGGTACGCCGCCTACCTGCTCAATGTGGTGCTCGGCGGGACGATGTCGTCAAGGTTGTTCCAGCTGATCCGCGAGGAGCGCGGACTGGCCTACTCGGTCTACTCCACCATCAACTCCTACCTCGACACCGGGAACCTGCTCGTCGGTGCCGCCACCTCACCCGAGTCCGGCCGCGAGGTCGTGGACCTGATCCTGCAGGAACTGAAGAGGATGAAGGATGAGCCGGTGGACAAGCAGGAGCTGCATATCGCCAAGGAGCATCTCAAGGGCAGCCTCATGCTCTCCCTGGAGAGCAGCAGCAGCCGCATGTCGAATTTGGCCCGCCAGGAGGTTTACTTCGGGCGGCAGTTCACCCTCAACGAAGTCCTGGAGGGGATCGAGGCGGTCACCAGGGAAGAGATGCTGCAGCTGGCGCGGGATTTGTTCAGGTCGTCCGACTGCACCCTCGCGGTGCTCGGAAAGACCGCCGGCCTGCGCTTGAATCAGGACGATCTGGTGTTTTGAGATGACCACGAGAGAAGAAGTGAAGCCGCTGGCGGTGCGCGTCGCCCGGGTGCCCGGGAACGACGATCTGCCGATTCCGCAGCCGGCGACACCCGAAAGCGCAGGGATCGATCTGCGGGCTGCGGTCAGGGAGCCGAAAATTCTCGAACCCGGTGAGCGCGCCCTCATACCGACCGGTTTCCGCCTCGCGCTGCCGGTCGGCTGGGAGGGTCAGATCCGTCCCCGCAGCGGACTCGCGGTGCGCCAGGGCCTGACCATGCTCAATTCGCCGGGAACCATCGATGCCGACTACAGGGGCGAGATTTCTGTGGTGGCCGTCAATCTGGGCCAGCAGCCGGTCACCATCCGAAGAGGGGATCGGATCGCGCAGCTCATCATCGCGCCTGTTGCGCGCGCCACGCTGGTCGAGACGGACGAGTTGCCTGCAACGGAACGCGGCGAGGGGGGCTTCGGCCACACCGGCGTGAGCTGATGGAGCTTTAACTTTCACGCCGCGCGGGTTCGGCGCGGTCGGCGATTGAACGCACTTCGAGGGCGGATGGGGATCCGGCTGGCGGTTCTGGGAAGCGGCAGCGCGGGGAACGCGACCTGTATCGAAGGTGAAGGTGCGCGCGTTCTCGTGGACGCCGGTTTCTCATGCCGGGAACTGACCGCCCGGCTGCGCGCGATCGGCGTGGAGCCGCACCGCATCGATGGCGTGATCGTCACGCACGAACACGCCGATCACGTCCGCGGCGCCCCCCTCTTCTCCCGCACCTACGGCGTACCGATCTACTGCACGCGCGCCACTCATCGCGCCGCCGGCCTGGATCGGCAGAAGGTGCACGCCACGGTCGAGATCGATCCCGAGACCCCTTTCGCGATCGAGGGTCTCACCATCCGGCCGTTCAGGGTTCCGCACGACGCGGTCGAAACGATCGGCTGCACGATCGAGGGGAACGGCGCGCGGGTCGGCTATGCGACCGATCTGGGCCACGGGGCGGAGGCGGTCAGGAAGGGGCTTCGCGATTGCGATCTGCTGATCCTGGAGTCCAACCATGATGTGGAGATGCTGCGTGCCGGACCGTATCCCGAGACGATCAAGCGGCGTGTGCTGAGCCGGCACGGACACCTCGACAACGAAAGCGCCGCCGACCTGGCTGCCGAGAGTGCCTCCGACCGGACTCACAGCCTTATTCTGGCCCACATCAGTCGCACCAACAACCGGCCCGACCTGGCCCTCCGTGCGGCGCGGGACGGGTTCGACCGCGCCGGACGCCGGGCGCCCCGGATCTCGGCGGCCGATCAGGGTCGGCCCTCGAGTTGGTTCGAGATTTGATGGAGCCCCGATGATTCCCCGATACGCCCGTGCTGAAATGAGCCGCATCTGGGACGACGAGCGCAAGTTTCAGTGCTGGCTCGACGTCGAGATCGCGGCCTGCGACGCCCTCGCGGCGGCGGGGGAGATCCCGAAGGAAGCCGCCGCGACGATCCGGAAGAAGGCGCGCTTCGACGTGAAACGCATCCACGAGATCGAAGCGACCGTGCACCACGACGTCATCGCGTTCTTGACCAGCGTCGCGGAGTCCGTGGGACCCGAGTCGCGCTACGTCCATCTGGGGCTGACCAGTAACGATGTCGTCGATACCGCGCAGGCGCTGCAGATGGTCGAAGCGGCCGATCGCCTCGTGGCGGGTCTCGAGGGGCTGGCGGACGCAATCCGAAAGAGAGCCCTCGAGCACAGGAATACCGTCATGATCGGGCGGAGCCACGGAATCCACGCCGAGCCGACCACGTTCGGGCTGAAGCTCGCCGTCTGGTACACGGAGACGGGTCGGAATCTCGAGCGTTTGCGCGCGGCCCGCAGCAGGGTTGCCGTCGGTAAGATCGCCGGCGCCGTGGGGACCTTCGCACATCTGGATCCGGGGATCGAGGCGGCGGCGTTGAAGGAGCTGGGGCTGGAGCCGGCGCCGGTCGCGACGCAGGTGATCCAGCGGGACCGACACGCCGAGTTCCTCGCCGCGATCGCATTGACCGGCAGTTCCATAGAGCGGTTCGCCACGGAGATCCGCCACCTGCAACGCACCGAGGTCGGGGAGGTCGAGGAGCCGTTTCGGGCCGGACAGAAAGGGTCTTCGGCAATGCCGCACAAGAAGAACCCGATCGGGTGCGAGCAGATGAGCGGGATGGCCCGCCTGCTGCGCGGCTACCTCCAGACCGCCCTGGAGAACATACCCCTCTGGCACGAACGCGACATCTCGCACTCGTCCGCGGAGCGGGTCATTCTCCCGGACGCCACCATCCTGCTCGATTACATGCTGCATCGTTTCACATCGATCGTCTCCGGCATGGTGGTGCACGCGGATGCCATGCGCCGGAATCTCGACGCGTCGGGCGGTCTGATCTTCTCCGGGACGGTTCTTCTGGAACTGGCGCGGCGAGGGGTCTCTCGCGAGGAGGCCTACGAGCGCGTGCAGGCTGCTGCCATGCAGGCGCGTGATACCGGGGTCGGCTTCAAGGCGACAATGAAAAAGGATCCCCGGATCGCCGGTCACCTGCCCGCGGCGGAGATCGACCGTTGCTTCGACATCGATCACCATCTGCGCCACATCGATGCGCTGTTCACACGCGCCTTCGGACGCACCTGACCGCGACGACACGCCTTGCGGTGGCCGCGATCGCGCTGGCGATCCTGCTTGGCGCCTGTCCGGGTCTTGCCTGGAGCCGCGTTCGGGACGTCGCGCCGCTCCACCGCGGAACGATCCTCTATGCCGGAACGCCGCTGAGCGTTCGAACGGTGCGTGGCGGCATGGTGGTCGACCTGCCCCGCGGCCGCGCCGTCGTCCTCATGAAGATCGAGGGTGAGAATGCCATCCTCGCCCCCGGACCGTGGGATGCCGATCTCCTGCGCCAGTACGGGGTCCGGTCGATTCCCCGCTACCGCGTGCCGGTCGCGCGCCTTCACGCTGATTTTCTTACCCGCGACGTCTGGGAGCGTCAGACCGCGGAGGAGGCGACCCGTCTCCGTGAGCGGTGGCCCGATCTGTCAGACGATCAGGCGGCGCGCCTCATGAGGGGAGAACCATGGGTCGGGATGACCGCCGAACAGGCTGAGGAGGCGGTCGGAGCGTTCGTCTTCGCGCGCGAGTCGGACGGACCGGAGAGCGGGGAGGTCTGGCGGATCGGCCGGCGATCGAGGGCAGCGGAATTGCGCCAGTACTCGGAGGGGCGCGAACGCGGGAACCGCGCGCGTACTTTCGAGGGCCACTTGAGAGAGAGGACGCGCGCGCTGCTCCGGATCCGGGATGGGCTGGTCGTCGCGATCGACCAGCCCGGCTGAAGCGGCGTCGTGCAGGCGCGGTCGAGAAGCGATCCGTTCGTCGCTGAGGACAGATTCAGCCGAGCGCAGTCGTCCTCCCTGTGTTATCCTTCCCGCCGCTTCGCCCGCAGGAGGCCATCGCGTGAAAGCCCGGGTCTACGTGACGTTCAAGCGGGGTGTGCTGGATCCCCAGGGCAAGACAATCTGCACCTCCCTTCATCAGTTGGGATACCGCGAGGTCACGGACGTCCGGATGGGCAAGTACCTCGAAGTGACACTCGGCGGACTGCCCCGCCAGGAGGCCGAGGGGCGCCTGCGCTCCATGTGCGAAAAGCTGCTCGCAAACCCCGTCATCGAGGACTACAGGTTCGAGATCCAGGAGGAGTGAGGGCGCGATTTGAGGTTCGGCATCGTCATCTTTCCTGGATCGAACTGCGATCATGACGTCTACCACGTGGCCAAGCACGTCCTCGGTCACGAGGCGGCCTTCCTGTGGCACAAGAACGAATCCTTCAGCGGAATTGACTGCATCGTCCTGCCGGGCGGATTCGCGCATGGCGATTACCTGCGCGGGGGCGCCATCGCCCGTTTTTCGCCGATCATGAAGGCGGTCGAGGCGTTCGCCGATCGGGGCGGACTGGTGTTCGGGATCTGCAATGGATTCCAGGTGCTGACCGAGGCGGGGCTTCTCCCGGGGGCGCTGGTGCGAAACGCCCGGTTGCGCTATGTCTGCCGGGACGTGTACGTCCGGACCGAGCGGCGGGATACGCCGTTCACGGCGCGTATCAAACAGGGAACGGTGTTGAAAATACCGGTCGGGCACGGTGAGGGATGTTACTTCGCGCCCGAGTCGAGCCTCAAAGAGATCGAGGAGAAGAACCAGGTGGTCTTCCGCTACTGCGACGCGGGGGGCCAGGTCACAACGGAGGCGAACCCGAACGGTTCACTGCGCGCGATCGCGGGTGTCTGCAACGAGCGCGGGAATGTGCTCGGCATGATGCCGCATCCGGACCGCTGCGCCGAGCCGATCTTGGGGAACGATCAGGGACGGCGTCTCTTCGACTCGATCATTCACTCCTGGCAGCAGGCCAGGAGGACCCGGATCTGATGGGCGGGGCATGATCAAGAAGTGCCTGACGCGCGTCATGGGGACAGCGTCCCCTGAATTCGTCGAGATCGGGCGAAAGGTGGATCATTTATGAGCGGGGAGTCCCGTCGGCAGGTCGATGAGCCGGAGGTGACGCTCGATCTCGCCCTCCAGCACGGCATGACGGAAGAGGAGTATCGGCAGGCGGTGGCGAGCCTCGGGAGAACCCCCTCTTACACCGAACTGGGCATCATCTCCGTCATGTGGTCCGAGCACTGTTCCTACAAGAGCAGCAGGGTTCACCTCAAGTCGCTGCCGACCGAGGGCCCCAGGATGATCCAGGGGCCCGGTGAGAATGCCGGGGTCGTCGATCTCGGGGCGGGCATCGCGGCGGTGTTCAAGATGGAGAGCCATAACCACCCCTCCTTCGTCGAACCGTACCAGGGGGCCGCGACCGGAGTGGGCGGCATCCTGCGCGACATCTTCACGATGGGGGCGCGGCCGATCGCGTCACTGAACTCCCTGCGATTCGGCGCCCCGGCTCACCCGCGCACACCGTTTCTGGTCGATGGAGTGGTCGCGGGGATCGCCGGGTACGGCAACAGCATCGGCATCCCGACCGTCGGCGGCGAAATCTACTTCCATCCCTCGTACGACGGCAACATCCTCGTCAACGTCTTCAGCCTCGGCATCGCGCGGCGGGAAAAGATCCATCACGGGGCGGCCAGCGGAGAGGGAAACCCGGTCCTCTATGTCGGATCCCGCACCGGCCGCGATGGGATCCATGGGGCCAGCCTGCTGGCCTCCGCCGAGTTCGACGCCGAGTCGGAGTCGAAGCGCCCCACCGTGCAGGTGGGAGATCCGTTCACCGAGAAGCTGCTGCTCGAGGCATGTCTCGAGGTGATGAAGGAACCGGGGCTGGTCGTCGGCATTCAGGACATGGGTGCGGCCGGTCTCACCTGCTCGACCGTCGAGATGGCGGCGCGGGCCGGCAGTGGCATGGAAATCGATCTCGATCGTGTTCCGCTGCGCGAGGAAGGGATGTCGCCCTACGAGATTATGCTCTCCGAATCCCAGGAACGGATGCTCCTGGTCGCCACGCCGGAGAGCGAGGAGCGCGTCCGACAGATCTTCGCCAAATGGGACCTGCAGGCGGCGGTCGTCGGGCGGGTCACGGGCGGTGATCGCATCGAGGTGCGCCTCGGCGGGAAGGTCGTCTCCAGTCTCCCGGCGCGTCTCCTCGTGGACGAGGCGCCGCGCCACCGTCGGCCCTCGGAGCGCCCCGCGTGGCAGGCGGATCTCGAGCGGCTCCAGATCGAATCGATTCCCGAGCCCTCGGACGGGAATGAGGCGCTCCTCAGGCTCGTCGCGTCCCCCAATCTCTGCTCGCGCGAGTCGGTCTACCAGACCTACGACCATATGGTGCGCTCCAACACCGTCGTCCGCCCGGGGTCCGATGCCGCCGTCATCAGGCTGAAGGGAACCAATCAGGGTCTGGCGCTGTCGGTCGACTGTAACGCCCGCCACTGCTATCTCGATCCGGAGGAAGGGGCGAGACTGGCGGTCGCCGAGGCGGCGCGCAATCTCGCCTGCGCCGGGGCGGTCCCGGTCGGCACAACCGATTGCCTGAACTTCGGCAGCCCCGAACGGCCTGAGATCATGTGGCAGTTCGAGCGCGCGATCGCCGGGATCGCGTCGGCCTGCCGCGCGCTCGACGCCCCGGTCGTGGGAGGGAACGTCTCCTTCTACAACGAGACGGAGGGCCGGGCGATCCACCCGACCCCGACCATCGCGATGGTCGGTCTTCTCGACGACGTCGGCATCGCCATGACACAGTGGTTCCGCAATGAAGGGGATCTCGTCTTTCTGATCGGGGATCCCGACGCCAGTCTCTCGGCGAGTGAGTATCTCGCCCTGATCCACGAGCGTGAGGCGGGACGTCCCGCTGCAGTCGATCTCGATCGGGAGAGGGGAGTGCAGGAGACCACCCGGCGGGCCATCGCCACCGGGCTCGTCAACTCCGCCCACGACTGTGCCGAAGGAGGGCTCGCCTTCGCCCTCCTCGA
>JAZGDH010000398.1:0-3158 GCA_036477555.1 Acidobacteriota bacterium | reverse complement strand
ACGCTGCCGCCGTTCTCCATCAGCGGAGCGGCGCGCTGCGCCAGCGCCGTGAGCGAGTAGGCACTGATATCGAGCGCCATCTTGAACCCTTCGCGGGAGACGGTCTGGTACTCCCCTTCGAGATCCGCGCGATTGGCGAACGCGACGCAGTGGATCAGGATGTCGAGGCCGCCGAATTCCGCTTTGACCTTGCCGAACAGGGCATCGATCTCGTCATCCTTCGTCACGTCGCACGGATGCACGAGCGATCCGGGGAGTTTCGCCGCCAGCCCCCTCACGTTTTCCTCCAGACGTTCGCCCTGGTAATTAAAGGCCAGCCGCGCGCCCTGGCGACCGAGCGCCTCGGCGATCGACCAGGCGATACTGCGCTTGTTCGCAACGCCGACGATCAGAGCCTTCCTGCCCTCGAGGAGCATCATCACCTCCCGTATCGATGGAGCCGGCGCGCCGCCGCGGGCGCCTCCGGCCCGGCCGGGGCGACCGTGCCGCACACCCCGCGTCAGACCCTGTCCTGCGCCCCCTGCCGCGGCGCCGCCGCCACATCCGGCCGGGTCGCCTCGGGCGACGGCGGCTGCAGCGCCCGCGACGCCTCGAGCACGGCGCCTTCCAGAACATCCAGCCCCTCTTTCAGCTGCTCGTCCGTGATGACGAGCGGCATGAGGGTGCGGATGACGTTCCCGTAGGTGCCGGCGCTCAGCACGATCAGACCACGCTCGTAGCACATCCGCATGATCGTCGATGTCAGCTCCTTAGCCGGCTCCTTCGTCGTCCGATCCCTGACGAACTCGATGGCGCGCATCGCCCCGACGCCACGCACGCTTCCGATCTGCGGACACTCCTTGCGCATCGCCTCGAACCGATCGCGGATGGTCGTGCTGATCACCTCCGCACGTTCCGGCAGCTTCTGTTTCTCCATCAGATCGATCGAGGCGAGCGCGGCGGCGCAGGAAACCGGATTCCCCCCGAAGGTGCCGCCCAGGCTTCCCTGCACCGGGCTGTCCATGATCTCCGCGCGGCCGGTCACGGCCGCAAGCGGCATCCCGGCGGCAAGCGATTTGGAGGTGATGATGATGTCCGGCTCGATCCCCCAATGCTCGCACGCGAACATTTTACCGGTCCGACCGAACCCGGTCTGCACCTCGTCGGCGATCAGAAGGATGCCGTACTTGCGACAGAGGCTCGTCAGGATCGGGTAGTACTCCTGAGGCGGCATGATGAATCCGCCCTCGCCCAGGATCGGCTCGACGATCAGCCCCGCGACCGTCGTCGGGTCGACATACCGATTGAAGAAATCCTCCAGGAAGGTGGCGCACTCGATGTTGCACCCCGGGTACTTCTTACCCCAGGGGCACCGGTAGCAATAGGCGAACGGCATGCGGTGTATCTCGGGTGCGTAGGGTCCGAAGTGATCCTTATAAGGGTGCACCTTGCTGGTGAGCGACATCGCCAAAAGAGTGCGGCCGTGAAAGGCGTCCTCGAAGCAGATAATGCCGCTTCGGCGCGTGTGACGGCGGGCGATCTTGACGGCGTTCTCGACACCCTCCGCGCCGGTGTTCACGAAGAATGTCTTCTTGGCGTACGTCCCGGGTGTGATGCGGTTCATCGTCTCGGCCAGGCGGATGTACGGCTCGTTCATCGCGACATGGAAGCACGAGTGGGTGAACCTCTCCGCCTGCTGCTGAATCGCCTTCACGACCTCTTTAGGAGCGTGCCCCGAGTTCAGGACACCGATGCCGGCGGCGAAGTCGATGTAACGGTTGCCGTCGATATCCTCGAGCAGCGCCCCCTCACCGCGCGCCATGGCGATCGGCGTCAGGTTAAGCGGACCACGGGGAATCGCCGCCTGGCGTGCGCGCATCAGATCGAGTGATTTCGGGCCGGGGATCGGGGTCTTGATGGCGATATGTTTCTTCATCGGCTCACCCCTTTCTCTTCTTCTTTTTCTTTTTCGCCGTCGGCCACTTGTACGGATCCCAGCCGGCAGACTATCACCGCATGGCCATCGGCGGCCGTGGCAAAGCAGGAATTCTGAAGCAGCGGCCGATGCAAGTCAATCACTTGCGCCCAGCATCGAGGGCGGCCCACTCCGCAGCGCTGCTCCTGTCGCTCGCGAGTCACCACCGAATTCATCCTACCCGCATGGCGCGGCTCGAAGTCGCCGCGCCGCGGAGTGGGCCGCCCTCGGTGACGTGCGTGCTCTCAGGGCCGGGCGTGCGGGGACATCCGCGTGCACGGGGGGAGATGATACAAATCATGCGGGAGAACTCGGGCCCTATGATACAAGGCCGTTCCAGGGTGATTCCTTCTCGAAGGGAGAGAGGAGGCTCTATGGTCCGCAACCGGATCAGGAGAAGAACGTTCACGTTCGTGGCGATTATGCTCATCTTTGCGGGGGGCGGCGCCGCGCTGGCCGGGGACTCGTTCTCCGAGGCCCTCAAGAACGGCAAGGTCCTGCTGGACATACGCTATCGGTACGAATTCGTCGATGACGCGGGGTTCATGGAGGACGCCCAGGCCTCGACCCTCAGGACCCGGCTGGGATACGTGACCGGCGCATTTCACGGGCTGACATTCCTCGGCGAGCTGGAGGACATTCACACGGTCGGCGCGGATGAATACAACAGCGCGTCGAACGGCCTCACCATGTTTCCGGTCGTCGCCGATCCGGAAGGGGCCGAGCTGAACCAGGCCTACGTCACCTACGCGGCGGTCCCGCACACCACCTTCCGCGTCGGGCGGCAGCGGATCACGCTCGACAACCACCGCTTCATCGGCAATGTCGACTGGCGGCAGAACGAGCAGACCTTCGACGCCCTGTCGGCCCGCTACACCCCGGTGGAGAAGCTCTCACTCTTCTACGCGCATCTCGAGAACGCCAACACCATCTTCGGTGCCGACCATCCCTCGAAGGGGAACCGTAACCTGAACGCCGACCTTCTGAACGCCTCATGGAAATTCAAGATCGGCACCCTGACCGGTTACGCCTACCTGCTCGAGCTGGAGGACACGCCGCTGGCGTCCCACCAGGACCTCGGCCTGCGTTTCAAGGGTCAGCACGCCTTCTCGGACAAGGTGCGGCTGCTCTACACGATTGAGTATGCCGATCAGTCGGACTACAAGGACGCGCCGTCGACCGTCGACGCCGGGTACGCCTTCGC
>JAZGDH010000397.1:0-3570 GCA_036477555.1 Acidobacteriota bacterium | reverse complement strand
CCCGGGGCGCTCACGCTCCGAAGGAGTTGGCACCGGGGTCCCGGTCAGGGTCCGGTTGCCGTGGGATCAAAGGGCCTGTCCCTCCCCCACTCTGGATAAGATGGAAGCGTATTTTTTAAAGAGTGATTGAAACACCTCCGTAAGAACGACTGCGAGCAAGTTACCATCGCCCCCGCGGGCTGTCAAGCAGAGCCCGACGCGTCGGCATCGGTTCGCGGCAGTGTCTCGAAGCGTGAATCGATATGGCGTGACATCCGACTCGCCGGGCCCACTTGCCGACCGGTCGGTCAGTAGCGTAAAATCCTTATCTGGTTTAAAATTAAGGACCAATGAGTTGCCCCCGGATCCCCCTGGTCCAGGCCGTTCCACTATATGCAACCAGAGAATGAGTACCGGAAAATCCGGTTGACAGGGTACCGAGTGGCCGGTATAAGGTCCTTATAACTGTTGATTTTGGGAGTTGTTGTGCCCCACCGTATCACGATCTTCGACACGACGCTTCGCGACGGCGAGCAGTCTCCGGGCGCCAGTATGAACCTGGAGGAGAAGGTGCGCATGGCGCGCCAGCTCGACCTGCTCGGTGTCGATGTCGTGGAAGCCGGTTTTCCGATGGCGTCGGAGGACGACTTCCGGGCGGTGCAGGCGGTGGCGAAGGGGATCCGCCGGCCGATCGTTGCCGGTCTCGCGCGCACGACCCGAAACGATATCGAGAGGGCCTGGCGTGCTCTGGAGGTCGCCGAGCATCCCCGCATCCATACCTTCGTCGCCACGTCCGACATCCACATGAAGCACAAGCTGCGCAAGTCCCGGGAAGAAGTTCTCGAGATGACTGATCGGGCAGTGCGCCTGGCGAAGTCGTTTACCTCCGATGTGGAGTTCTCGGCCGAGGATGCCACCCGGAGCGACATCGACTTTCTCTGCCGGGTGGTCGAAGTGGCGGTCTCCGCCGGCGCCACGACGATCAATATCCCCGACACGGTCGGCTATACGACGCCGAGCGAGTTCAACCAAATCATCACCGATCTGCTGGAGCGCGTGCCCGGCATCGAGAAGGCGGTGCTGTCGGTCCACTGCCACAATGATCTCGGCCTCGCCGTGGCGAACTCGATCGCGGCCGTCCAGGCGGGGGCCCGCCAGGTCGAGTGCACGGTGAACGGTATCGGGGAGCGGGCGGGGAACGCCTCCCTCGAAGAGATCGTCATGTCGTTGTACGTGCGCCGTGACCTGCTGCCGTACACCACCGGCGTCGTGACGACCGAGATCTACAAGTCGAGCCAGCTGCTGTCGAGCATCACCGGCATGATGGTGCAGGCCAACAAGGCGGTGGTCGGCAAGAACGCGTTCGCGCATGAGGCGGGGATCCACCAGGACGGAGTGCTGAAGGAACGACGCACCTACGAGATCATGACCCCCGAATCGGTCGGCATCAAGACGAACCGGCTGGTGCTCGGGAAGCACTCAGGTCGGCATGCCCTCGGACGCAAGATGGCCGATCTCGGTTACAAGCTGTCGCGGCCACAGCTGGACAAGGTGTACGCGCGCTTCATCGAGATCGCCGATCAGAAGAAGGAAATCTTCGACGAGGATCTGATCGCCATTGTCCACGAGGGGATGAAGGAGATTCCGGAGACCTTCAAGTTGAAGATGATCCAGGCGACCGCCGGAAGCGTGCGGCCCTCCACGTCGACCGTGATCCTCGAGGTCGGCGAACGTGAAGAGTCGGCCTGCGCGATGGGAGACGGTCCGGTGTCGGCGACCTACACCGCCATCGATCAGATCACGAAGTTCAAGGGGCGCCTGGTCGATTACTCGATCCGGTCGGTGTCGCGTGGTCGTGACGCCATCGGCGAGGTGTTCGTGCACGTCGACTTCGGCGGCAAGGCGTTTACCGGAAAGTCGGTCTCGACCGATGTCGTGGACGCCAGCGCCCGAGCCTATCTGCATGCGGTGAATAAAGCGATCCACCTGACGCGGACGCTGGAACATGCCGCCGAGGAGGGTCGTGCGGAACCGCTCGCGAGCGTCTCTGCGAGTGTCTCCGAAGCAGGAGCGACGAAACCGGCCGTCATCGAAGCATCGGGCCAGGATTCGTCGGGGGACCAGGCAACCGGCGGCGCCAAAGAGCGTGAGACCGATCGGCCGGGCTCCGAGCCGTATCGATTCATTAACCTCGTATAGCGCAGGCCGGTCCGGCCAGCCATGCTTGGCGCCGGATCGCGATCCTGCGCTTTACTTATTTCGGCAATTGTCACGGGAGGAATCGACAGGGATCTGACGGTGAGCGATCCGCGGCCCTTTCTGCCGCCGGAGGGGGAGATTCACGGGGGTGTGTCCCTCGAGAATCGCCGGCGGCAGGAACGACCGCGGGAGAGATCGCGATCCGGGCCTGAGGGGTTCAGGCCAACCGGCTCCGCCCCATGGCGGATCCGCCACGATCGACAGCCGTCGCGACAGCCGACGGAAGAGGAGCAGGAGAAGGGGAGAACGACCATGCGAGGCAAAGCGCACGTCTACCATCAACCACATTTCCACGCCAACGACATCATCCCCGAGCGCTACCAGGTCACGGATGACCGATCGAAGCTCGCGCAGCACCTGCTGAAGGACGTCGATCCGGCGTTCTCGTCGCGGGTCGAACCGGGGGATATCATTGTAGGGGGCGAGGCGTTTGGTAATGGAACGTTGCGTGAGCATGCCGTCTGGGCCCTTCAGGGTGCCCGCGTGGTGGCCGTGGTGGCCCGATCGTTCTCGCGTGTCTTTTTCCGGAACGCCCTGAACAATGGGTTCGTCGTTCTGGAATGCGCCGGGGCGGTCGATTGCGCCGAGACCGGCGACCTGCTGGAGATCGATCTGAAGGACGGTGTGGTGCGGAACCTGTCGAAGGGGGAGGCGCACTCTTTCGTGCCGATGACGCCGTTCGCCATGGAGATCCTGGAGGCGGGCGGGCTTCTTCCCTACGTGATGCGGCAGACAACCGGCGCTTCGAGCGCCTAGGAGTTCCATGGCCTCCGGATCAGCGAAACGCGTTCTTCTGCTGCCAGGAGATGGGATCGGGCCCGAAGTCGTGCGCGAGGCGGCCGCCGTTCTGCGCGTCGCCGCAGCCAACGCGCGGATCGAGATTGATCTGGATGAGCGTGCGGTCGGCGGAGCGGCCCTCGCAGAATCGGGCGAGCCACTGCCGAAGGAGACGATGGATGCGGCCCGGGCGGTCGACGCGGTTCTCCTCGGCGCGGTGGGTCTCCCGGAACACGACACCCTGCCGCCGAAACGGCGGCCGGAGCGGGCGCTTCTGGGACTGCGAATGGGGCTCGGGGCGTTCGCGAATCTGAGGCCGGTGAAGCTCTACCCGGTACTGGAGGCGTCGTCGCCGCTGCGCAGCGAGCGCGTCCGCGGCACCGATCTGCTGATCGTGCGGGAGCTGACCGGGGGCATCTACTTCGGCGCCCCGCGCGGTGTGGAGGGGAAGGCCCCCGGCCGGGTCGCGAGGAACACGATGGTGTACTCGGAGATGGAGATTCGCAGGATCGCGCGGGTGGCGTTCGAGGCGGCCCGCAAGAGGAGAAAGAGGGT
>JAZGDH010000396.1:0-2022 GCA_036477555.1 Acidobacteriota bacterium | reverse complement strand
TTTCGAGACGAACATCTATCGCCAGCGGTTCAACGTCTCGTTCACCGCCGACATGATGGCCAGTCTCTTCGCGCAATACGACGATGCCGAGGAAATCGCCTCGGTCAACGCCCGATTTCAGTGGCGATACCGGCCGGGTTCGGATCTGTTTATCGTGTTCAATGAGAACTGGGATGCGCCGGGGTTAAGCAACAGGATCACACGCGACCGCCGCATCACCGTCAAGCTGGCCCACCTGTTCCAGTTTTGATCGGCAATCACCAGGGGATGAAGATCTCGAGCTCTCTCCACATCGAGAAACTCATTGCGCTCCGGTCGGCGCGAGCCGCTCCAGCTCCTCGAACCAATTCAGGACGACGTTGATCTGGGCCGATCCGGTGACCATGCCCTCCTTCCTGAGCATCAGGAATCGTTGGCCGTCGGCCGACACGTCGTAACCGCGTACATTGGTATGGATCGAGTATCCCACCGCCCGCTCGAACAGCACTTCAGGTCTGCCCACGATCAGCTCCGGATCGAGCTCGATCGATACCGCCAGAACCGCGTCTCCATTGCGGTAAAAGAGCTCCCGACCGTCAGGCGACCAGAGGGGTTGCGTCCCCCCATCGGTCGAGATCTGCCGGCGTTCTCCTGGGCCGGGGAAGGGGGTGGCATACACCTCGTAGCGCCCGGAGACGTTGGAGGCATAGGCGAGCCAGCGGCCGTCGGAGGAGAAGGCCGGCTGAACTTCACTGAAGGGGGTGGCCAGAAACGGTTCGGGGGTCCGATCACCGTCGAGCTCCAACGTCCAGAGGTCGGTCTGGTTCTCGGCCGTCTCCTTGCGGAACGCCAGGACGCGACCATCCGGCGACCAGTCACCGACGTGCTTGTCCCTCTTCCCCTGGAGCAGGGGTTCGGGCGGTCCGCTCCCATCGGCTGGCATCCAGTAAATGTCGAAGGGCGGCGTATCTAAGGAAAACGTGATCCGCTTTTCGTCCGGGGTCCAGATGGTGCCGGTCTCGCTCGTCGTGCTGGTGGTGAGACGAGTCAACGTCTCCCGGGAGAGGTCATACGTCCAGATGTCCCGATTCCCCGCGGTGACGATGTCCACGGCCAGGCGGCGGCCACTGGGCGCGAGATGAAGGGATTCGCAAGCACGCCCGAGCTCCACGAGCGTCTCCGCTCGACCCTCGCGATCGACCCATTCGATGGTCGTCGAATTCTCGCCCGATTGAAGATAGATCAGAGAGCCGCCCTCCGAGAAACTGAAGTGCGCGGAACCGTTGCCGACGTTCATGGCAACCCCTTCGACCGTCGCGACGGGAGCACCGGTGATGGCGAGTCGATCGAGATCGAAAGGAATGGCCATGAGGGTTCCGCTCTTCATATAGATGAGATGTCCGCTCGGCGCGTATCGGGCGTGCGTGCCCCCCTCGACGATCGTGCGGTATTCCCGCGTGTCGATGTCGAGCACGGCGATCCTGGTCTCTTCCAGAGACCCGGTCGTCCAGATGGTGAACAGGACATGCTTGCCATCCGGAAGCATCTCGGGAAGCCAGTGCCCGAACTCGCCCTGTTCGGGATCGGGCGTTGTGAGGACGGTCGACGGGCCACCCAATGCCGAGACCTGCGACAGGCCGGCGAGGATCTCGGGAGAGAAGATGATGGTGTCGCCCGGCCCCCACGTGGCGCCGATCGCGGATCGGCTGCCGAGATCGTTCGGCGTGCCGCCGGAGACCGGGATTGTCATGAGCCGGCCTTCGACGGTGAAGCCGATCTGCTCCCCGTCCGGTGAGAAGAATGGGTTTTGGCCCCCGACGGTGCCCTGGATACGCTCAACGCTCATCCGACCGAACTCCCGCAGGTAGAGCTGAGTGATCGACTCTGCGCGTCCCACATAGACGACGCGATCTCCTTTCGGTGAGATGTCCAGAGGCCTGAGCCCCGCGAAGGTCATCGGCGCCATGCTCGGAAGCGGCATGGCGAATCGCATCACCTGTCCCTTCGTCGACGAGGCCTGATGAACGAGGGACCAGGTGAGAG
>JAZGDH010000395.1:0-2056 GCA_036477555.1 Acidobacteriota bacterium | reverse complement strand
ATCCTGATTACTATGCGCTGATGATCGCAAACTCTCACCTCGGCGAACACCGGTCCTTCAACGGCCGCCTGATGAACGTGATGCGCGGGGACCGCGGGCTGAACTACGGCGACTATACCTACATCGAAATCTTCATTCAGGACTGCGGCAGCAACTTCCCCGAGCCGAATATCCCCAGGCGGCAGCAGTTCTTCAGCATCTGGATCCGGCCGGTCGATCCGAGGAACGCGCCGTTCGCGTTGCGCCAGGCGACGAGAGAAATGCGGGTGCTCGTCGACGAGGGGCTGTCGAACGAAGAGTTCGAGGCGGCGCGCACGTTCCTGCTGAACTACTCGAAGCTGTGGACGCAGAGCCTCAGCCGCCGCCTGGGCTACCTCATGGACTCGGAGTTCTACGGCACCGGGATGCTGCTCGATCGGATGGAGCAGGACCTGCCGCGCCTGACTGTCGAGGATGTCAACACGGCCGTGAAGCGCCATCTCGATCCGGGGAAACTCAAGGTCGCCATGGTGGCATCTGACGGCAAGGCGCTCGCGGAGGTTCTCCTCTCCGGGAAACCGACCCCGATCACCTACCAGACCCCGACCACGCACGAGGATCTCCTGAAGGAGGATCGGGAGATCGAGTCGTACCCGCTCCCGGTCGACGCCTCGCGCGTGCGGATCGTCGCCGCGCGGGAACTGTTCGAGCGGTGATCCGATGGCCGTCGGCTTCGTCTATCACGAGGACTGCCTGAAGCACGTGGCGGGCCGCGGGCACCCGGAGCGACCCGACCGGATCCGCGCCATCCACTCCCGCCTCAGCGAGTGCGGCTTGCTCGATCGCCTCCTGTTGATTCGCCCCGAACCCTGCACCGAGGATCACCTCGCGGCCGTCCACACCCGGGATCACATCGAGACGATCCGGGCGGCCTGTGCGAGCGCGCCGGCGCAGCTCGATCCCGACACCGCCGTGTCGTCCGGATCGTGGGATGCGGCCCTGCTGTCGGCCGGCGGCGCAATCGCCGCGTGCGACGCGGTATTTTCGGGAGAGGCCGCCTCAGCCTTCGTCTGCACCCGGCCGCCGGGGCACCATGCCGAGACCTCGCGGGCGATGGGGTTCTGCCTGTTCAACAACGTTGCCGTTGCGGCCCGGCATGCGCAGAAGAAACACGGGATCGAGCGCGTGGCGATCGTCGACTGGGACGTGCACCACGGCAACGGCACGCAGCACATGTTCGAGGCCGACGGTTCGATCCTCTACTTCAGCACACACCAATATCCGTACTACCCCGGCACCGGTGGCCCGAAGGAACGCGGCCGGGGCGAAGGGGAGGGGCTGACGATCAATGTGCCGATGGAAGCGGGGAGCGGTGACGCCGAGTATGCGCGCGTCTTCCGCGAGACGCTGCGACCCGCCCTCGACCGGTTCCGCCCGGAGATGATCCTGATCTCGGCCGGCTTCGACGCGCACAGGGACGACCCGCTGGCCGGGATGGCGATCACCGAGAGCGGCTACGGCGAGCTGACGCGTCTCCTGATCGACGCGGCACGCGAACACTGCGCGGGGAGAATCGTCTCGCTCCTCGAAGGGGGATACGACCTGCGCGCCCTCGGCGCCTCGGTCGAATCACATTTGAAGGCCCTGCTCGGCGAAGAGGGATGAGCGGGCTGCATCGGGTGGGCGTTGTCGGCTGGGTGACCTGAGAGATGGCGATCCGCGACTTCATCGCGAAAGGACTCCGATTCGAATGCACCGCCTGCGGCAAGTGCTGCACGAATCATAATAAGCATGATTATGTGTTCTTGACCGAGCAGGACATCGCCAGGGCGGCCGAGAAGCTGGAACTGACCGAGAATGAATTCCTCAAGCGGTACACGCGCCGCGCCCAGGATCAGCGCGTCCTCAAGGACCGCGGCGACCGGTGCATCTTCCTCAGCCCGGAAGGCCTCTGCGAAATCTACGACGCCCGCCCCCTGCAGTGCCGCACCTTCCCCTTCGGGCCCGAAAACCTCAACCCGACGACGTGGAACGAAGCGATCGCGCCCGACTGCCCCGGCGTCGGGCAGGGGAGGCG
>JAZGDH010000394.1:0-2896 GCA_036477555.1 Acidobacteriota bacterium | reverse complement strand
AGGACCTCGGACCCGAACCGGCGACGGACGAAGGAAGCCAGGCTCTCGTCGTTCCGAGGCGCGCCCCGCGGCAGAATGAGATCGCAGGCAGCGCGCAGCTTCCCGGCGAGGCTCAGGATCGGCGTCGTGGCGAAGGGCCACAAACGCCCCGGCGCCATCAGCTGATACCCCTCGGGGATCGGGAGGATGCGTCCTCGAAGGAGAACGAAGGAACGGCGGCAATCGGGGTTGGTGCCGATCAGCTGGTCCTCGAGCCCGAGCCGCCGGCAGAGATCGAGCGCCCAGGGTTTCTCGGTGATAAAACAATCGGGTCCCTTCTCGACCAGAAAACCATCGCGATGCTCGGTGGAAATCACGCCGCCGGCGCGGGGCGCGGAGTCCAGGACGGTGAGATCGTAGGAGCGTCCGCGCTCGCGGGATAGATCGAGAAGCCTCGCCGCGCAGGCGAGACCGGCGATGCCGGCTCCGACGATCACGATCCGGGGTGGCGCCGGCGTTCCCTCAGGTCGCGTCCCCGGGGAGGTCATGCACCGGAGCGGGCGGCCCGGTCGCCGACGAGCGCAGCGAGCATGCCGATGAAGGCGGGATGATCGCCGGCCGTCGCAACGCGGTGAAATTCGAGGCCGAGGTCCCGGGCGATGCTGCGCGCCTCGATGTCGAGATCGTAAAGCACCTCGACGTGATCGCAGACGAAACCGATCGGCGCCACGACGATGGTGCGGTCCCCCCGCCGGGCCGCTTCGCGCAACGCATCGCCGATGTCCGGTTCGAGCCACGGGTCGTTCGGGTTGCCGCTGCGGCTCTGGTACGCGATCGTCCATGCGTCGATGCCGATCGACCGGCTGACCAGCTCGGCCGTGCGCGCGATCGCCTGATCGTAGCCCGACTGTTTCGCCATGCCGACCGGAATGCTGTGTGCGGTGTAAACGACGGCGGCGGTGTGGCGCCGATCCGCGTCCAGTCCATCCAGCGTCGAACCGAGCCGGGCAGTCAGCGCATCGACAAACAGCGGATGGTCGAAGAACGGCCGGGAGAACGAGACCTCCGGGGCGTCCGGGCCGATCTGACGCCGGGCTTCCTCGACCGCCTCGATGTAGCTCTCGCGTGAGGCCCGTGACGGGTGGGGGGCCAGGATCACGCCCCGGGCACGGTGCTTCCCCTCGCCGGCCATCGTCGAGAGGGTCTCGGAGAGGAGCGGCTTCCAGTGGCGCATGCCGACGTAAACGGGGAGACCTCCCCCTGCGGCCGCCAGCCGTTTCTCCAGCCCTTCGGCCTGCCGGAAAGTGAGACGGTTGATCGGAGAGCAGCCTCCCACCATCTCGTAGTGGCGGACGACCTCCTCGTAACGCTCCTTCGGGACTGGACGGTCGTGCAGAACACGGTCGAGGAAGGGGCGGATCTCTTCGGGACGGGTCGGCCCGCCGTAGGCGATCAGCAGGACTGCGTCGTCGCTCGCGGGCACCTAGGCGCCTCCCCACTCGTGTACGGTATCGATGAGTGCACGCACGTTGTCGAGCGGTGTTCTGGGGAGAATGCCGTGTCCCAGGTTGAAAATGTGGCCGGGGCGGCCGCCGACCCTGTGGAGAAGCTCCCGGGCGCGCTCGCGGACGACGGGACGCGGCGCGAACAGGACGGTCGGATCGAGGTTTCCCTGTACGGCGACATCCCCGAGCCGATCCCATGTCTCGACGAGATCGACCCTCCAGTCGAGGCCGACGACGCCGGCCCCCGTCTGTCCGAACTCAGGTAGGAGGTGCGCCGTCTGCGTTCCGAAATGAATGATCGGAACGCCCGGCGTAATCGCATCGATCACGCGCCTGGTGTGGGGCAGGACGTGCTCTATGTACTCGGCGCGCGACAGGCAGCCGACCCAGGTATCGAACAGCTGAACCGCGTCGGCGCCCGCGGCGATCTGCGCGTTAAGGTATTTGATGGTCACGCGGGTGATCCGTTCGAGAAGCGCGTTCCAGGCGCCGGGATCGGCGCTGAGAAACGCCTTGGTGTGAACGTAATGTGACGAACCGCCTCCTTCAATCATGTACGAGGCGAGGGTGAACGGAGCGCCGGCGAAGCCGAGAAGCGGTATACCGGCCGGCAACGCTCGCCGCGTCCTTCGTAACGCCTCAAACAGGTAGCCGACCGACTCGTGCACGTCCGGCTCGCGCAACCGGTCGACCCCCGCGGCGGTGCGCAAAGGCGGATCGATCGACGGCCCCTCGCCCTTGTTGTAAGCGAGGTTCAACCCCATCCCGGGAAGCGGCAGCAGGAGGTCGGCGAAGATGATCGCGGCGTCGACCTCGAGCCGCTCGACGGCGTAGACCGTGATCTGGGTGACCAGATCGGGATCCCTGCAGACATCGAGGAACGACCGCCGCGCACGGATCTCGCGGTATTCCCGCTGATAGCGTCCCGCCTGGCGCATCAGCCAGATCGGGGTCACCGAGGTCGGCTCGCGGCGGCAGGCGCGCATAAAAGGGCTGTCCCGCACCGGATCGTTCTCGGCTGCGGGATGGGTAACGAGTGCGACGGCGGTTGCCGTTGAGGCGGCTTTATGGGCGACCTGCGACGATGGCGCCGGTGACCATGAGGTCGGGCCGATGGCGCGCGGGCCGCTTCCGCCACCGGACGGAGACCGGCCGGCCGGCGGGGAGCCGCCCGCGCCCTTCCCCGCGAGGATCCCGTGGCAGCGCAGGCTCGCCTCCTTCACCAGCGGCCCCATCTTGGGGTGCGGCGGCTCGAGATCGGCGGCCATGCCGTGATGCGCGAGGCTCTGGCTGCAGATCGGTCCGACCGAGGCGACGACGGCGCGGGACAGCCCGGCGCGGGTCTCCTCGAGCAGGCCCATATCGCGGGCGACCTGCATGACGTTGTCGACCTGGTTGGCGTTGGTGAACAG
>JAZGDH010000393.1:0-2833 GCA_036477555.1 Acidobacteriota bacterium | reverse complement strand
ATCAGCATACGCACACCCAGAAACGCGCCGATCATCGCCAGCAGCTTGAAGTCTCCCCGCCCGATGCCGTCCTCCCGCTCGCCGGCCGGCACTCCGCGCGCCGCCTGCCAGCCTCGGTAGGACGCGTTGACGATCCACGGCAGGGTGTAGCCAAGAACGGCCGCGACCAGTGCATCGCGGGCCGGCCCGAGAGCGAAATCCAGGAGCGGTTCGCCCGATCCGCCCAAAAGGAGCGGTTCGCCCGATCCGCGCAGCGGGACCGTCAGCAACCCCACCGCGATCCCCGGGAGCGTGATCGCGTCCGGCAGGATCTGGTGGCGGGCATCGATGACGATCAGCGCGATCAGAGCTGCGCCGAACCCGGCATGGATCAGGAACAGGATCGACGGTCCCCGCGCAGCGAACAGCAACGCGAAGAGCACGATGGTTACGGCCTCCACCAGCGGGTACCGGATCGGGATCGGCGCGCGACAGGAACGGCATCGCCCGCGCAGAAGCATCCACGAGAGGATCGGCAGGTTGTCGTACCACGCGATCTTCCCACCGCAGGACGGGCATCGTGAGCGAGGCAGGACGATCGACTCGCGCAGCGGCAAACGGTGAATGCAGACGTTGAGGAACGAGCCGACACAGGCGCCGATCCCGATCACCAGTATCCAGACCAGCGGGAGGGCGATCATGATGCTCTCCAGGATGGTCTCATCGTCTCAGGATGAAGGTCCCGCCGTAGGAGACCTCCCCCCGCACCGGGTCGTATTCGTAGGGGTTCCCCTCCGGATCCAGCGGGACTCCGGCAATACCGTCGACCGGACCGAGCACCGAGAGCCGGGGCGGTGGCGCACCACTGCGCTCGCTGTAGCGCGTCACGGCTCGACGGAGCAGGTCGAGTTCGACCTCGACCTTGAGATCGTGAACGTGATTCCAGGCGACGCGGCGGACGTAATCGTCCTCGCTGGTCTCGAAGATCTCACTCCACACTCTCAGCGAGGTCGCCTTGTCCCCCGCGTGGTTATACATCTCCGCGTACATGCGCCGAACCAGAGGATGGACGTCCGGCGCGCGCAGTGCCTGCTCGAAGTACCGCGCGGCGCGGCTGTAGTCCTTGATATCGTTGTAGCAGAGGAAACCCGCCTCGAACGACAGCAGCCAGACGTCGGGATTGTTTTCGATGCCCTTGTCCAGAAGCCTCAGCGCCATGTCCGGCCGGTGGGCCTCGACGTTCATGATCATCGCGCCGAGCAGGTAAGGATCCAGATAGCGCGGATCGAGTTCGCTGATCACGCCGCTGTAGATCCGTTCCAGGTAGTCATAGCGGTTTTCGATGTGGTAGCTGCTGTAGAATTGAATCGACCACAGGTAAATCAGGTCGGACAGCAGTTCGTCGAACCCGAGCGCAACGAACCTCAGATAATTCCCGGACGGGAGATAGAGCAGCGGCCGGGCCGATTCGTCCTCGCGCTCGCGCTCGCGCGCTTCGATCCCTGCCTGTACGGTCACGGCCAGCGTCAGCGCCAACGCCGCAACGATCGCCATGGCGCGCCGTGCATGCCGCACTATGAACTTGCCGCTCATCTACTGCAGCTCCCGGTTCTGAAAAATCGCGCAGGCGCCGGCCAGCACCGCCGCCCCGTATAGAACGAGATAGAGAAGGGCGAAGGCGGGGACGGCCGGGTCGATCGGCAGGCCGTGCACCACCTCTCCCTTGATGTCGAAATTTCCCAGATTCGGAAGCAGGTAATACAGCCCCCGGCAGAGGGCTCGCGCAGCGGGGGAGGTCAGCCGTTCCTCCAGCATCGGAAGGCTCCACAGCAGGTGCCCCACGACATACAGGGCCAGCGTGAACACGCTCGACAGAATCGGGGTCGAGAGACAGGAAAACATCACCGCGATGGCGGTCACCAGCAGGAACTGAAGGAACAGCATCAGCACCGCCAGTCCCAGCATCGGATCAAACATCCCCTTGACCAGCAGAATGAGGGAGAACCAGATCGCCATCACGCCGGTGTTGACCAGCAGGACGATCACCAGCCCCGCGTACTTGCCGAGGACGAACTCGAACCGGTGAATCGGCTTTGCCAGAATCGTGAAGACGGTGCGCCGCTCGATCTCGCGACTCACCAGGCCGACTCCGATGAAGACGGAGGTCAGGACGCCGAACACCTCGATGGCCCCGAGCCCGAAATCTTTGATGATCTTCTCCTCGCTGCCGACCGTCAGGAGGGAGAGGATCTGAGCGAAGGAGATCATCCCGACGGCGAACACGAGAAGGAGGTACAGGATCCGGTGCCGGATCGCCTCACGAAAGGTGTTGATGGCGATGGCGATGATCCTAGCCGGCATCGGACCTCCCTGACCCGGCCCCCGGTCCCGGCGCACCGTCCCGCACTTCGCGCAGGAACAGGTCCTCGAGCGACTGGCGGGTCGGTGTCACCGATACCAGCATCCCCTCGCCGCCGTTGAGCGACGACAGGATGCGGGTCAGATCACTCCGGCTCTCGACCCGCACCAGCAGCTGGTCGTCGCGTTGCGAGACGAGCCGGCCACAGGGGATCTTCTCGGGCCGCACGCCGCGCAGCGCCACCTCCCAGAATCGCACTTCGGAGGAGACCAGATCGTCGATCGATCCGACGGCGCGAAGGCTCCCCTTTACCAGAATACCGACCCGGTCGCAGATCAGCTCGGTATCGGACAGGATGTGGGTCGAGAAGAAGACCGTCCGTCCGCGCGCCTTCAAGTCGAGAATGATGTCACGGACCTCGCGCCGCCCGATTGGATCGAGTCCCGACATCGGCTCGTCGAGGATCACGAACTCGGGGTCGTTGATCAGGGCCTG
>JAZGDH010000392.1:0-2296 GCA_036477555.1 Acidobacteriota bacterium | reverse complement strand
CGGATGGTCCGGTGGTTCAGCGCGGTACGATCGCCAGGACGCGCGCCGGCCCGCCCGATCCCTGGCTGATCTTCATCGGTCCGACGAAGATCGTAAAGCCTTTGGCCGGAAGCAGGTCCAGATTGTTCAGGTTCTCGACGGCGTACCGGCCGCCGCCGAGCAGAACCCGATGGCCGGGGAGTTCAACCGAGGCGCCGGGGTCGATGCTGGCCGTGTCGGTCCCGACGCCATTCACCTTCCGTGTCTCCAGCAGATAGGTGAGCGCCTCGGGCGAGAATCCGGGGAAGTGCATGATCCCGTCCTCCGTCCTGTTGAGGTACCGATCGGCATTCTCCCAGCGCTGGTGCCAGCCGGTGTTGAGGATGACGAAGGATCGCGGCGGAATTTTCTTGACGTGCTCCTTCTCCCAGGTGATGAGGTCCGGTAGCGTCAGGACGTAGTCTGGATTGGCCATCGTCTGGTCGCGCACGTCGATGAGGATTCCGATGCTGATGAGGCGGACCGGCGGAATCTCATCAACCGCGGGCAATCCCCGGCCGAAGTGGAGGGGCGCATCGACGTGGGTGCCGGTGTGTTCGCCGCTCGAGAACGAGTTCATGTAGTAGCCGTCCGAGAGGACGGAGAGCGGCTCGAGCGAGAAGGGGATGCCGCCGGGGAAGAGGGGAGAGTCGACCTTGAGATCGTGGGTCAGGTCGATCACTTCAGCCTTACCCTGGGCGACATCCTCGAGGCTCAATGAAAATAATTTCGCCGCCAGAAGCCAGCCGCCCGGCAGCGTACCGAGGATCAGACTGAGGGCGACCCGGTGCATCCAGCGGCTACGTCTCATGCCCGGTCCCCCGAGCCCGGCCGTACAGAGTCGGTGGTCATGAACCTCAGGAAACGAAGTGGTGAGATAGCCCGGCCGTGGTGTGCCATCTCGGCCGCCCACCTCGGCAGTCTATCGGCGCCTCGAAAGGGTGTCAACCGATCAGCGGTTCCAATGACGCTCAACGGACGTGCAATAACGCGCACTTCAGATAACGCGTTTCCGGCACATGAAGATGGATCGGATGATCGGGAGCCTGGCCGCGTTGCTCGATCAAGACGGTGTCGCGGCGGGCGTCGGCGGCGGCCTCCCGGAGGATCTGGAGAAACGATTCGCCGTCGATATGGTAGGAGCAGGAGGATGTCAGGACGACTGCGCCGGCCGACGCAAGGCGCAGAGCCCGCAGATTAATCTCTTTGTATCCCCGCCGCGCGGCATGAACCGCATCGGCGCTCTTCGTGAAGGCCGGCGGATCGAGCACGATCAGATCGAATCGCTCTCCGCGTCGATCCAAATCTTTAAGCACGTCGAACGCGTTCGCCTCGAGCCAGGTGCAGCCGGATTCGACACCGTTCAACGCGGCGTTCGAACGCGCGAGGCTCAAGCCGTCGGCGGAGCTTTCGATCCCCAGGGTGCTCACCGCTCCGCCCGCCAGAGCGTAGAGTGAAAACGACCCGCTGTTGCAGAAGGCGTCGAGCATCCTGCGGCCTCGCGAGTGTTGCTGAATGGCGCGGCGATTGAAACGGTGGTCGAGAAACATCCCGGTCTTGGGACCGCTGGTCAGCGGCACGGTGAACCGCAGTCCGTCCATCGTCACTTCGGTCGTCTCGGGGATCTCACCCGCGAGCAGGCCGGTTCTCGGTTCCAGGCCTTCGTGGGCGCGCACCGAAAGATCGCTGCGCTCATAGATCCCGCGCGGATGAAGGGCGTCCAGCAGAGCGGCGACAATGTCATCGCGCAGCAGGTCCATGCCCAGGGTCGAGATCTGAACGACCAGGTAGGAGCCGTAACGATCCACGGTGAGGCCGGGCAGGCCGTCCCCTTCGCTGAAGATCAGCCGGCACGGTTCGCCGGGCTCGTAGAATGACCGGCGATAGGCGATCGCCCTGGCGATCCGTCTGCGCAACAGAGGAACGCCGGTCGTTTCGTCCCGGCGATGGGACATGATCCGTACGGCGATCGACGAAGACGGATTGTAGTAGCCGCGGGCGAGGAAGCGGCCTCGTGCGTCCACGACCTCCACCGGCCCGCCGTTCGGAACGCCTTCGGAGACGGTCTCGATCTCACCGCCGTAGACCCAGAGGTGTCCCGCCCGCACGCGCCGATCGCGCCCCTTTCGGAGCCTGATTCGTCCGTCTTTCGACTCCATGGCCGTATTCTAGCGCCAGATCGGCGCCAGGAGCCTCTCCGGCTCATGCGGGGTCCGGGCTGGCCTCGATTGACAATCATTTCTCGGGTCGGGGAGAATCGCCCACCATGTCGATCGCC
>JAZGDH010000391.1:0-2620 GCA_036477555.1 Acidobacteriota bacterium | reverse complement strand
CCGAAGCTGCCGCCCGAGTTCCGAGTCGACACCGTATCGCCCCGAATCCCTGCCGACAGCGAGAACACCCCCGATCCCGGGGCATGCTCCCCTTCCACGAAGAGAGCGGCGTCGAAGCGGCGCGCGTCCCGGATCGTCTCCTGGTCCAAGACGACGACCGGCGGTCCGCCCGACGGGTGATCCACGATCCGATCGTCCGCCTTCAGCCCGAAGCGGCTGACGAGATCGATCCCCAGGCGAAGAAGGCCGCGTCCGCCCGGACGAACGGCGATGAACTTCAGCGACGCGTCGCCCGCCTCGACGTCGGATTGACTGATGCTCGTCGTCGAGGTTGATTTGTCAACCGTCACTCGCTCCGTGATCAGCCGATATCGTCCGACGAACCCGCGCAGCTCGAACCCCGAGAAGCCGGCGACACCCGGCAGATCGTACGCCAGCGTCAATCGATCCGAATCCTCCAGCGGGTAGACCGTGCGCGAGGGATCCGGTTCCTCCGTGGGCCGGGACAGATCGCGCGCCCGATTGATCTGAAGCCCGATATCGATCCGCCCCGCGCCGATCGGGACGAGGCCGCGCACCAGGCCGCCGCTGTCGCGGGCCGAAGAATTGTCCACCGTCCCGCGAGGCGATCGATAGTCGTCGAAGCTCCTCTGGTGAAACTGCGCCAGCACCGCTCCGCGGCCGAGTGCGATCTGCGCCCTCGCACCGAACGATGCGTATTCGAGTCCGGCACCCGCGGCCGCTTCATAGTCGACGAAGGTCACTCCCGGCTCGGGGAGCGGGGTGCGGGCGTGGATCACGCCCCCCAGGGCATCCGATCCGTACGCCACGGACCCGGGACCGCGGACCAGTTCGACGCTCCCGAGTGAGAACGGATCGAGAAAGGTCGCCGAGGCGCCCGCCCGCCGCTCGGTTGTCACGCGCGCTCCGTCCAGGAGGACGAGGGTCCGGCCGCGCGCCATGCCCCTGAAGCTCGGGACGGCCGTCTGTCCCGACCCCGACCTGTTCGCCCCGGGCACCTCGACGATCGCGTCGACGAGCCTGGTCGCCCGCAGGCGCTCGAGCTCGCCGCGGGACAGAACCGACGCGCCACTCGCCGGGGGTGAGTCGCTCCCCGGTGCGACACCGCTGAGAACCTGGATCGTCTCGATGTTCGAGTGGCTCAGGACGAGACGGCGATCCGACGGGTCATCCAGAGCGGGAACGTAGATTGTCCCGAGCAGCGCCCCATCGAGAGCGATGACGACGATCTGAAACGGCGGGATCGGCTCGGGCACGAGCCGGAAGGAGCCGTCCGCGCCGGTCACCACGGCACCGGTCCGCCCGACCAGCGAGATCGAGACTCCGGCGACAGGCACGCCATCCGGATCATGAAGGAAGAACGGTACCCGCCGTGCACTGACGTCGGCCGACATGGGGAGGTCGGCGGCTGTGGCCGATTCCACGGATTCGCCGGCCATGGATGGATTTGGTATTGTGCAGAAGAGTACGAGCGCGCCGATCCGCAGCGCACGCTCGATCCCCGAAGACCGCGACTTGCCCGGGCCCGTGGACGGGCGAGGGAGGCTCAGGACGGGCTCAGCGAGCGCCCGGCTCCGATCCACCGACCGAGCGGCGCATCTCGTCCAGGTAGGCGGAATACTTCTTCATCTGATCCAGCGAGAACACTCCGGCGAGACGCTTCTCAGTATCCTCCTGCACCTTCTGCACCTCCGGCCAGACCGCCCGTCTCGTCCTCGGGCCGCCGGCCGCATCCATCTGGAAGGAGATCAGCTCGCGCTTCCTCTTGTAGTCGTCCAGGATGATCGGCCGGATCGCCACGACCTGATCATCAGTGAGCTTCAGCCGCGTTTTCAGGAAGACGACCTTCTCGTCGCAGATCGTGCTCCGGATCGATTCGTCGACCTCCTTGCGCAGAATCATGAACTCCTTCATCTGCTTCTCATTCAGCATCGGGGCGATCTGATCGCGGAACGCATCGCGGGCGCCGTTGAATTCGGCCATCAGAGCCGGCATCGCGACGGCCGACCCGGAGGAGTACTCCACGATGATGCCGCGCAGGTTCTTGAGGTGATCAGGCATCATCGAGCGGATCGTCTCCACCTGGTCGTCCCGCAGCTCGAGTCGCTGCTTCACAACCATCATCAGCTGGTCGATCTGCTCTTTCGAAACCGGGCCGGAATCGGATCCCCCGGAGGTCGTTGCGAGCGCGGCGGGGCCGGACAGCGCGACCTGCACCGCAAAGACGAGCGCTATCAGACAGATACGGATAGACATAATTCCTCCCGATCAATGGATCTGTTGTTGCGAAGAGTGAATTTTAAAGGAGGATGCCCAGGGGCGCAAGGGCTCTCCTTAGAGGGACCGCCGGCGAACTCAGGCGCGATGCCGCGCAACAGCGGGGTCCCTCTGCCTGCTGTCGATCCGGCCATCGGTCACGGCGCCTGCTCTTTGCCGGTCACGCCGGTGCCGAACCACTCCTCCAATTTTCGACGGGCCTGCTCTTTCACCTCGGGATTGATGTAGGCGGTCAGGGTCGCGATGGCGACGGCCAGCGCCCCGAGATCGTCCGCATAGCCGACCGCCGGGATGATGTCGGGGATGGCGTCGATCGGCAGAA
>JAZGDH010000390.1:0-5349 GCA_036477555.1 Acidobacteriota bacterium | reverse complement strand
ACCGGGTCTTCGATCCGTTCTTCACGACCAAACCGGAAAAGAACGGCGGGCTCGGCCTGTGGGCCGCCCGGCAGATGCTCGACATCATCGGGGCCGACATCCGCATCGAGAGCGCACCCTTCAAGGGTACGAAGGCAACCGTCAGCTTTCAGCGGGCGGCGCCGCTCCGGCCGGGGCGCGAGGGGACCGAAAACCCGCCCGAATTGCCGAGAAACACCGCGGACGACGAGGGTCGGCAGATCGCCTGACGGTTCAACCGCGACTGCGAGAGAGAAGGTCAGCCAGAATGTATCCGGCAATTTGTGGATTTTCCTTGAGGCGGCGCAGCGAGTAGGCATACCAGTTCGCGCCATACGGCACGTACACCCGAAGCCGGTGGCCGTCGCGGCCGATCAGATCCCGTAGAGGCTCATCGACCCCGAGCAGCATCTGGAATTCGTATCCGTCCCTCGACAACCCCCTCTGGTCGATGAGCCGCATCGATTCCCAGACCAGATCCTCGTCGTGAGTGGCGATCCCGACATAGAACCTGCGGTCGAGCATTTCCTCCAGCAGCCGCACGAAGTTCTTCCGGACAACTGACCGATCCCGGTACGCGATGGAGCGCGGCTCGATGTAGATCCCCTTGCACAGCCGGACGCTGGATCCTTCCGGCAGGCTCCGGACGTCCGCCAGACTGCGCCGCATGTAGGCCTGGAGCACGACGCCCACGTTGTCGAAGCCGCGTCGCTTCAACTCGACGAATAACTCCAGGGTCCCGTCCGTGCAGTCGGAGTCCTCCATGTCGATGCGGATGAAGTTGCCCCGCTCGCGTGCGCTCTCGGCTACCCGGATCATGCTCTCCAGGCAGAGATCACGATCGATTCTTAATCCGATCTGGGTGAGCTTGACTGAAATGTTCGAATCGAGCCCGTGCTCTTCGATTGAGCGCAGGGACTCGAGATATTCATGCACCGCCGACTCGACCAATGGCCGGCTGCGAACGCTTTCTCCCAGCACGTCCAGCGTGGCCATGAATCCTCGCTCGTTCACCCCGCGGACGACGCGCGCAGCATCCTCGAGACAGTCTCCCGCTATGTATCGTCGCGAGACGCGTCGCACAATCGGGCGCGGCACCAGCGGGAGAGCGCGCGACAGAATGGTGTTGAATGCGGACACGGATCGAACCCCGGCTGAATGGGTCGAGAGTCTAAATGGAGCACCCCGGGACTGTCAAAACCGGCCCTCACGCCGATCGTCGCCCCGCGCCTGCTTCGACCGGCGTGCCGTCCCCGAAATCATGCTACATTCGGCCGCCCTGGCATTCCAGCGAGGTGATCATGAGCCGGAGAAAACCCGTGGCGGCGAAAGCAGCCATCGACGCCCTCCTCAAAGAGGATCGGATCTACCGACCGGCCGCGGCGTTTCGCCGGCAGGCGAACCTCTCCGATCCCGGCATCTACCGTAAAGCGGCACGCAGGCCTGACGCCTTCTGGGGTTCCGTTGCGAAGGAGCTGGTCTGGTCCCGGCGCTGGAAAAAGGTCCTGCAGTGGGATCCCCCGAACGCACGCTGGTTCGTCGGGGGGCAAACGAATCTAAGCGTCAACTGCCTCGACCGTCATCTCAAGACGGAAGTGCGCAACCGGGCGGCGATCCTCTGGGAGGGAGAGCCCGGTGAGGAGCGCACGCTGACCTATGCCCAGCTGCACCGCGAGACCTGCCGCTTCGCCGGGGCACTTCGTCGCTTGGGCGTGCGCAAGGGGGATCGGGTCACCCTGTACCTCCCGATGATCCCTGAGCTCGCGATCGCCATGCTGGCCTGTGCGCGCATCGGCGCCGTCCACAGCGTCGTCTTCGCCGGCTTTTCCGCCGAGTCATTGCGTGATCGGATCAACGACTCCAGGGCCACCGTCCTGATCACCGCCGATGGCGGCTATCGTCGCGGCGCTCAGATTCCCCTGAAACGGATCGCGGACGAGGCCCTCAGGGCAACGCCATCGATCCAGCATGTCGTCATCGTGCAGCGTGGGAAGTTTCCCGTCGATGTCGTCGAGGGCCGTGATCACTGGTGGCACCAACTGCTGCAGAACGCCCCCGCCGACTGTCCCGCCGAGCCGATGGACTCCACCGACATGCTGTTCATCCTGTACACATCGGGCACGACTGGGAAACCGAAGGGGATCGTTCATACGACCGGCGGATACATGGTGGGCGTCTACGCCACGACGCGCTGGGTGTTCGACATCAAGCCGACCGACGTCTACTGGTGTACCGCCGACATTGGCTGGGTGACCGGCCATTCCTACGTCGTGTACGGGCCGCTCGCTAACGGCGCCACGGTCCTCATGTACGAGGGGGCGCCGGACTGGCCCGACCGCAGCCGGTTCTGGCAGTTGATCGAGAAGTACGGCGTCACGATCTTCTACACGGCTCCGACGGCGATACGCGCCTTCATGCGCTGGGGGATCGAATGGCCCGCGAAATCCGATCTCTCCAGTCTTCGACTGCTCGGCACGGTCGGCGAACCGATCAACCCCGAGGCCTGGGTCTGGTATCGGAAATACATCGGAGGAGGGCGGTGTCCGATCGTCGACACCTGGTGGCAGACCGAGACCGGAATGATCATGATTTCGCCTCTGCCCGGCATCACGGCGACCCGCCCCGGATCGGCGACGCACCCGATCCCGGGAGTGCAGGCCGAGGTCCTGAACGATCGTGGTCAGGTCGTGAAAACCGGCGGCGGCTACCTGGCGATCACGCGACCCTGGCCGGCCATGATGCAGACGATCTACGGCGATCCTCAGCGCTATATCGACACGTACTGGTCCAGGTGGAATCGTTCAACCTATTTCGCGGGAGACGGGGCGAGACGGGATCGGCAGGGGTATTTCTGGCTGCTCGGACGGGTCGACGATGTGTTGAACGTGTCGGGCCATCGGATCGGAACGATGGAGGTCGAAAGCGCGCTCGTCGACCATCCCTCCGTCGCAGAAGCAGCCGTGGTCGGTCGGTCGCACGATCTGAAGGGTCAGGCCCTTGCGGCGTTCGTCACTCTGAAGGAGGGGATCGACACGTCCCGCCCCCTCACGGACGAGCTGAAGAGCCATGTGGCGCGGAAGATCGGCGCCCTCGCCAGACCGGATGACGTTATCTTCACGGCGGAACTACCCAAGACCCGTTCCGGAAAGATCATGCGGCGCCTGTTGCGCGATATCGCCGAGGGGAAGGCGCTCGGCGACATGACGACCCTCGCCGATCCCACGGTGATCGAGTCGTTGAAGCAGAAATACAAAGAAGACGCGTAGACGAACCCGTCCGGCATTCCGAACGCGGCCCGACGCAATACTCCTAGCCGGCGATCCCGGATGCTTTTTCGAGATCCGAAACGACCATCACCACGACCGCCTTCCCGGGTGTCTGTGTGATCCCGGTGTAGGCGTAGTCGATGTTGACTCCCGCCTTCGCCAGCGACGCGCAGATCTCTCCGAGCGAGCCTGGCGAGTCGGCAATATCGACCGTCAGACAATCTTCGATCGATGCGAACAGACCCTCCTTCTGCAGCGCCTCGCGGCCCTTCTCCGGAGACTCGGTGATGATCTTCGCCCGCCCTTCGAAAACGGCGAGCGCGCGCATGTTCACTCCTGCCTTGCTGATCGCTTCGGCCACCTGGGCCAGGGTGCCGATCTTGTTGGCCAGCTGGACCGTCAACTGTTTTGCTCGCGGCATGCTCTATCCTCCCTGTCTCGGTCGTTCGTCCTCGCGCCCGGCCGCCCCCCGTTCCGGGACGAACGTCAGTCAACTCCTCCTGGTCACCCCCGTCAGCTTTCGAAAAAGCGCCAGGATTGGATCGTAGTAGCGATCCACGACCCGCTCCTTGAGGGGGATGATGCCATTGTCGGTGATCTCGATGTGCTCCGGACAGACCTCTGTGCAGCAGCGGGTGATGTTGCACAGGCCCGACCCAAACTCCCGGCGCACCTCCGGAATGCGGTCGGCGGTGTCGAGCGGATGCATCTCCAGGGACGCCAGTCGGATCATGAACCGGGGTCCGACAAACCTGCTCGCGCTGTTGCGATCACGCAGTACGTGACAGACATCCTGGCAGAGGAAACATTCGATGCATTTGCGGAACTCCTGCACCCGCTCGACGTCCTCCTGCTGCATGCGGTACTGGCCGTCGGCATCCCGCGGCCGCGGCTTCAGGGGTGCGATTCGCCGATTCTGCTCGAAATTCCAGGAGACGTCCGACACCAGATCCCTAATCACGGGGAACGCCTTCATCGGCTGCACGGTGAGGGTCTCATTCTCCGCATACTGATTCATGCGGGTCATGCAGGAAAGACGCGGCCGTCCGTTGATCTCCATGGAACAGGAGCCGCACTTCCCCGCCTTACAGTTCCACCGGATCGCGAGGTCGTTCGCCTGCAGGGCCTGGATCCGATGCAGAGCGTCCAGAACCACCATTCCCGGCTCGACGTCGACCCGATAGGTGACGAACTCCCCTCCGCGATCATTTCCCCGCCATATTCTGAAAGTCCGCTCAGCCACCACGTGCCTCCAGCTCTTCGAGGCTGGCATGGGCGATGGCGGCGAGCGCCTCGGGAGGATCGGGTCGCTGCTCGACGCGCACTTCCATCCCCTCTGCGCCCTTGCGGATGATGATGTTGACCTTCTGCCAGTCCTCGCGCTCGCCGGGAAAATCGAGCCTCGTGTGTGCGCCGCGGCTCTCCTCACGCGCCAGGGCGCTCCGGGCCACGGCCTCGGATACGATCAGGAGCGAGTCCAGGTCGAGCGCCTCGTGCCAGCCGGCGTTGTACTGCGAGGCGCCGTGCGCCTTCACCCGATCCGCCCGCTCTTTCAGCTGCCTCAGCTCCGTGAGAGAGGTTTTCAGATCTTCCGCCGTCCGCACGATGCCGACGTGGCTGCCCATGATCTCCTGGAGGTCCTCGTGCACGACGAAGGGGTTCGGCCCGCTCTCCCGGTTCAGCGGTTCGGCGGCGCGCCGGATCGCCCCGAGCGCCTGCCGGTCGTCGACCCGGGGGCGCTGATCGAGGGCGCGGACGTAGGCGCCCGCCCCGGCGCCGGCCAGCCGCCCGAAGACCAGCAGATCGGAGAGCGAGTTGCCGCCCAGCCGATTGGCGCCGTGCATTCCGGCTGCGCACTCGCCCGCCGCGAACAACCCCGGCACCCTCGCCTGCTGGCTGTCCGAATCGACCCTTATGCCGCCCATGAAGTAGTGCAGGGTCGGACCGACCTCCATCGGATCCTTCGTGATGTCGACCTCGGCGAGTTCCTTGAACTGATGGTACATCGAGGGGAGTTTCCTGCGGATCGCCTCGGCCGGCACCTTGGAAGCGATGTCGAGGAACA
>JAZGDH010000039.1:0-2275 GCA_036477555.1 Acidobacteriota bacterium | reverse complement strand
CCGTATAGACAGGCTCGGGGAATTCGATGGCGTGCCCGGTCATGCCGGGGAGATCGATGATGCGCAGCGTCCTCAACCCCTCGACGCGCTCCACGACCACCATGTGCCTGGCGAACAGCTCGACGTTGTCGAAGTAGATCTCGGGGCGGTGGGGGATCACCTCGGTCCAGTTCTTCTTCGAGGGATCGGTGACCGGCGTCTTCATCAACTTGAAGTTCACCGCACCGTCGTTGGTGCGGATGTAGAAATCCTCTCCCCAGTGCTCGACGGCGTATTCCATCCCCTGCTGGCGGCGGTGGATGAGGGTGAAGCGACCGGACGGTTCGTCGGCGTCGAGGAAACGCACCTCGGTCGTGACGGCGCTGGAGAGGTAGAGCATCAGGTAGTGATCGTTCTTGGTCTTGTAGATGCTCAGGAAGTAACGGTCGTCGTCCTCCTGGTAGATCGGCTCGTCGCCGGACGGGTCGGCCCCCAGGGTGTGGCGGTAGAGGCGGTAGGGTCGGTGCGCCGGGTCGAGGGTGCTGTAGTAGATCGTTTTGCTGTCGTTCCCCCATTCCACCGAGAAGGTATCGGGGATCCGGTCGGGCAGCAGCTCGCCGGTCTTCAGATCCTTGATGACCAGTGTGTAGCGTTCGTTCCCCTCGGTGTCGGTCGAGTAGGCGACGAGCGCGTGGTCGGGGCTGATGTCATAGGCGCCGAGGTCGAAGTAGGTGTGCCCCTGAGCGAGCGCGTTCTCATCGATCAGGATCTCCTCTTCGCCGTCCGGGCTGCCCTGTCTGCGGCAGCGGATCCGGTACTGCTTCCCCTCTTCGGTGCGCGAGTAGTACCAGTACGTGTCCTTGCGCGCCGGCACGGTGAGATCGGTCTCTTTGATCCTGCCGATCATCTCCGTGTAGAGGGCGTCCGTGAGCCGTTCGGCCGGGGCCATGACGGCGGCGGTGTAGTCGTTCTCGGCCTTGAGGTAGGCGAGCACTTTCGGATCGTCACGGCGGCGCAGCCAGAAGTAATCGTCCTGTACTTCGTGGCCGTGGCGGGTCTCGACGTGTGAGATTTTCTCGGCGATTGGAGGCTTCACGGACCTGTCGAGCCCCGCAGGCGGCCGCGGCGATGCCGGGCCACACGCCAGGGCGAGAAAAAGCGCCGCCGGGAGCAATAGCCCCCGGAGGCGCGTCGGGAACGTTCGCACTTACTTACTCAGAAACTTGTCGTACACCAGCCCGGCAATGAGCGCCCCGAGGAGCGGACCGATCCAGTAGACGATATGGCCGTCCCAGAACCCGGCAGCCAGCGCCGGACCAAATGTTCTAGCCGGGTTCATGGAGGCACCGGTGAGCGGGCCCGCCATGATGATGTTAAACGCGATCGTCAGGCCGATCCCGAACCCGCCGATCTTCGGCGCGCTCGGATGCACCGCCGTCCCGAAGACCGCAAACACCAGCAGGAATGTCAGGATCGCCTCGATGAAGATGCCGGTTCCCTGGCTGACGCCGGCGCCGAGGCCGGGCGTGCCGAGGTTGACCTTGCTCCAGACGTCCTGGGCGAAGATCGAGCGCAGCGCGAAGCCGGCGATCGTCGCCCCGACGAGCTGCGCGACGATGTACTGCACCGCCTTGCCGCCGCCGATCCGGCCGGTGGCGAAGAAGGCGCAGGTGACGGCCGGGTTGATGTGGCCGCCGGAGATGTGGCCGGTGGCCGAGACGGCGATCGACAGGACCAGCCCGTGCGCGATGGCAATCCCGAGGAGGCCTACACCCCCCCCGGTCATGGCATCGGTGCAGATGGCGCCGGCCCCGATGAAGCAGAGCGCAAACGTGCCGATCAGTTCAGCCAGGCACGGCCTCCAGGCGATAGCCATTGACTGCCCTCCTTCGTGGTTTCAACAGACGAAAAGAACGAAAACGATTAAGACGGAATCCCCCCCGCGGTGCGGGCGGTCTCTCTTAACAGAAGCGTTCGCGCGGCGTCAAGCGATTCCGCCGGGACGCGCGGCCGATCGAAACACGGAACGAGATCCCACCCGGCACGATTTCCGCGGCGGATCAGCTGAAGTCCATGCCGGAGATGACCGCCACGATGATCGCGGCGACGGCGACCGGCGAGATGTAGCGGATGAAGAACCGCCAGACACCATAGCGGAACCATTTCGGCGTCGTCTCGTCGACCAGCTGATCTCGCGTGGCGTCGCGCGTCATGACCCATCCCGCCGCAAGCGTGATGAAGAACCCTCCCACCGGCAGCATCCAGTTCGACGCCAGGTGGTCGAGCGTCGCGAAGA